>JAOUPZ010000311.1 GCA_029879595.1 Deltaproteobacteria bacterium
TCGAAGATGCCGCCACCATCGTTGTTGACCAGCACCACCAGCAGGGGCAGCCGGTGGCGTGCCGCCGCCGCCAGGGCGTTGGCATCATGCAGCAGGGCCAGGTCGCCGGTGACCAGCACGTTGGCCGGAGAATCGCCGGCAGGCGCGGCGGCCATCCCCAGGGCCGTGGACAGTGTGCCGTCAATGCCGTTGGCCCCCCTGCTCACCAGATACCGCACCCGGGCCGGGGTAAGGGGGGTGAAGCTGGCCAGGTCACGCACGGGCATGGAACTGGCGGTGAACACCCGGCAGCCTTGCGGCAGCAGGGGTGCCAGTTCGCTGAACACCCGGCCCTCGAACCAGGGTTGGCCCTCCTGTTCCAGGGCCGCCATGGCTTCGGCCAGGGCCTCCCCGGCCCGGCGTCCGGCGGTGGTGAACCTTTCCCTCCAGGCCGTTCTGGCGGTATCCGCCTTCCCCGTTCCGCCGCTACGCAGGGCCTTCAGGGCCTGGCATACCCCCTGGGAGAACAGGGCCGGATCGGCCTGGATGACCAGCCCACCGTGATGGGTGGGCGACAGCCAGGCTCCCGAAGGATTGACGGTAATCACCGGGCAGGAAGGATGCTCCTTGAGCAGGCGCTCCACGGGCATCAGGGTGGGCATGGAGCCGAACCGCAGGATCAGCTCCGGCGGCTCCCGGAGCAGCCAGTCGCGAAACTCCCGGCCGCGCAGCAGGGAATCGGCGTGGGGCACCAGATTTGACTTGTCGTGGGAGCCCGCGTGGAGCCCCGCCGGAGGCTCGGTCAGCACCGGATATCCGGTGGCTGCTGCCAGCGCAGCCAGGGCTTCCCCCTCGCGTTCCCAGTCCAGCGTGGGGTCCTCCCATGAACCCTCCCCAACACCCGGAGTCCGCCGCGGCACAGTATCCCGGGGGCCGCAGATGATCAGGCCCCGCTCCGCGGCAGATATGTCCCCGGCCAGTTTTTCCGCCAGGGAGGCTTCCAGCGGCGGGGGTGGGGCGGAAACTCCCGCCAGATATGCCCCCGCACCGGCGGCTTGTTCATGGGCCATACAGGCCGCCAGCAGTTCCGCCGGCACATCGCCGGGGACCTCCCGGGGCTCAAGGGGCTTGCGGAAGGGGAAGTTCAGGTGCACCGGCCCGGGCGGCAGACGGCAGCTCTCATATACGGCCCGGGCGGCCAGGCTCCGCAGCCGCCGCAGGTCCTCCTCGGCCATCACGGGCTCACCCACCTCGGCAAACCAGCGCACCCCATCCCCGAAAAGCTTCAGCTGGTCTATGGTCTGGGCGGCCCCCGCATCCCTGAGCAGGGGCGGGCGGTCGGCCGTCAGGGCCAGCAGCGGCACGCGGCTCAGCGAGGCTTCCTGCACCGCCGGAAGATAGTTGGCGGCGGCGGTGCCCGAGGTGCACACCAGGGCCACCGGCCGGCCGGCCGTTTTGGCCAGCCCCAGGGCGAAGAACCCCGCTCCCCGCTCATCGATTATGTTGTAGGTCTTTATCCCATCATGAGCGGCCAGGGCCAGCGTGAGGGGCGTGGAGCGGGAGCCCGGCGAGATGACGGCCTCGCACACACCCGAACGGGCCAGTTCCTCCACGAATACCGTGGCCCACAATGTGTTGCGGTTTGCTCCCGCCCCGGCGAGGCGGGACTGGGTACCGGTAGACCGATCTGCCATCTGGACGATCCTTTGGTATCGGGAGTGGAAAAAAACCCCGGGAGATGCTAGTTGCCGAGCGCCCCCAGCAGGGGCCTGAATTTAAGCAGGGTTTCCTCGAATTCCTTTTCGGGGCTGGAATCCGCCATTATGCCCCCGCCGGCGAACAGCCGGACCTGCATCCCCCGCAGCACCCCGGAGCGCAGTGACACGGCAAACTCCCCCTGCCCGCCGGAGTTGAACCACCCCAGGGGACCGGCATACCAGCCCCGGTCGAAACTTTCCAGGCCGGGTATCAGCGCCAGGGCGGCCTCGGTGGGATGCCCCCCCACCGCCGGGGTGGGGTGGAGCCGCTCCAGCAACTCCAGCACCGGCAGACGGTTGTCCAGCCTCAGGGTGAGCGGGGTGTAAAGATGCTGCAGGTTGTTAAGTTTCAAAAGGCGCGGTTCATGGGGGTGGCCCACCTGCCCGAACGGCGACAGGGCCGAAACCATCCCCTCCAGAACAAACTGATGCTCGGCGCGCTCCTTGCGGGACGCCATCAGGGCCCGTCCGTTGGCCTCATCCTCCGAGGGTGTTCCTCCCCGCGGCATGGTCCCCGCCAGAGCGGCTGTGCTGACGGTCATGCCGTCAAAACGGGCCAGTTGTTCCGGTGAGGCCCCGATGAAGCCCTGGCCGGCTCCCGGATCAAAATAGAAGTTGTAGCAGTGGGGGAACTTCTCCCGCAGACGGCGCAGCATCACGAATGGGGACGGCGCTATTTCGCAGTTCAGGTCCAGCGCCCGGGCCAGCACGATCTTGGCCAGGGAGCCTTTCCGGATATAATCGCGGGCCCTGGCCACCACTTCCAGCCAGCCGTCCTTGCCGTCCTTGCGGTCCAGGATCGTGAAATTATTGGACTGGCTGAATGTGTTTCCGGCCATGCGTCCCATATCGAGGGCCGTCCTGCGCAGTCCCGCCATCAGCATTCCCAGGCGCAGCAGCACCTTTTCGGTGTCGCACCGGGGGGTTATCTCAGTGGAGACCATGGCCGAGGTGCCCCTGGCGTCGCGGCGTACAATCCAGGCCGGAGCCACCAGCCGGGCCGGTTCAAATCCCGGCCAGTCCTTCTGTTCAAGCTGATCGAAAAAGCTGAACCCGCCCAGGACGACCATGCCCCCGTCCGCCTCACGTCCCTCGCTTTCGCACAGGGCATCCTGCATTGTCTGTTCGATGTCCCTGCTGAGCCTGCTGAACCGGGTGGGCCCGCCAGCGGAGAAATCCCTGGCCACCCCCCCGGCAGTCAGGGCAAAACCCTCTGCCGGGTTTTCCCAGTAGAACCTGAAGTCATTCTGAACGCCCAGCCTTTCCAGCAGACTCAACAGGTCCACCCCGCCCAGGTCGAAACCATATCCCAGCAGCAGCGGACGGTCCAGGGCGCGGCTGCGCTCCCTGGCCCTGGCGACCAGCCCGGCCAGGGTTTCATGCTCAGCGGTGGAAAGATGGCCGGCTGTGTAATTGGTGAATTCCATAAACGATAAGGCTTTATTCCCTGTTTTTTTCTGCTACTGCCGCCCTGATCTCGCAACAGCTGTTTTCTGCCTGCCGAAAAAACCAAAAAAAACCCCCCCCGCTATCTGTCATGATTGCCCACAAAGCACTTCCCTGCCATCATATCCCAAAGATCGGCCGATATGTAAAGGCGGATGTACCCCCCTTTTGCGCTGCTGGGCACCGGAAGGACGTAATCGGGATAGACGCACCGGCCCTTCTGTTCACCAAACACAATACCTTATATCCGGTTGCTGGCAAGTTTTCCGCCGAAAAGCGGGCCGGGCCGGAAGAAAACGGAGTCCCAAGACATGGCAAAAAAGAACGCCGGGAACAACCCCGGAGGCGGGTTCGAGGATATCATTTACAAGGTCGAAAACGGCGTGGCCACCATCACCATCAACAGACCCCAGGTATACAACGCCTTCCGCCCACAGACAGTGGACGAGCTGATGGAGGGCTTTCACAGGGCCTGGTACGACGAGTCGGTGGGGGTGCTGGTGCTGACGGGCGCGGAAGGCAACTTTTGCACCGGCGGCGACCAGAAGATCCGGGGCGATCAGGGGTATGTGGACTCGCGCAGCGAAACCCCGCGCCTGCAGGTGCGCAACCTGCACCGGATGATCCGCGATGTCCCCAAGCCGGTGATCGCGGCGGTGGACGGATGGTGCGTGGGCGGGGGGCATGTTCTGCACCTTTTATGCGATATCACCATTTCCT
>JAOUPZ010000312.1 GCA_029879595.1 Deltaproteobacteria bacterium
ACCGAGGACTATCATACCAGGGCCGAAACCAGGAACCTGTTCCTGGCCGTCCAGGCCCTGCCCATAGTCTCGGCAAGCGGATACTCCCGCATGGGGCTGGTGCTGGGCGTGGGCAGAACGGCATACCAGTTGGCCCGCAAGGATTATGCAAGCCCGGAAGTGACCAGGGCCAACACATCAGGCCCGGCCCTGCTGCTTGAGAGCTACATCGACTGGGGCGGAGAGGACTTCGGGGCGCGGATCGCCTACTCGGAAATACGCTCCCGCCTGAACAAGACCGCAGTGGACACCTTCACCCGCACCCCCGATGCTTCCGCACACATGGTCCAGCTGATGCTCCGCTGGGCCTTCGAATAGAGACCATACCCCCGGGCGATCAGGAAGGACGGACACCGGAAAGCGGCGGCCCGTCCGGATCGACCACCGCCATGGCCCGGCGGAACACCTCCCCCGCCGGGGCGTTCAGCACCACCTGGGCATATTCGTCGTGGGGGGTGGGGTCGTTGTTGATGATCACCAGGGGCACGCCGCGCCGCGCCGCATGCACGGGAAATCCGGCCGCCGGATAGACCACCAGGGATGAGCCGATCACCACGAAAAGATCACAGGTATCAGTCTCACGGGCCGCGGCCTCCATGCTTTCCGGGGTCAGCATCTGCCCGAAGGATATGGTGGCGGGCTTCATCAGACCACCGCAGGAATCGCATGGCGGGGAATCACCCTCCGGGCTGACCCGGTGCTGGAACTCCTGGCGGGGAATGCGGATTCCACAGGACAGGCAACCAATGTAGCGGGTGCTGCCGTGCAACTCTATCACCTTGTCATCAGGCATTCCGGCTACCTGGTGCATGCCGTCGATGTTCTGGGTGATCACGGCGCTCAGCCTTCCCATCCCGTGCAGGCGGGTCAGCGCCACATGGGCCGCATTGGGCGCCGCCTGACGGATGGCCTCATACATGCCGGTATTGTGGAGCCAGTATTTGCGCCGGGATTCCACCGAGGAAACGAAGCGGTCGATATGGAACTCGTTGGGGTCGAACTTCTCCCAGGTGCCGCTGGGCCCGCGAAAGTCGGGAATGCCCGACTCGGTGCTGATCCCGGCACCGGTGAAGGCCGCAATCCGCCGGCAGCTTTTCAGCAGGGAGATGAAATTATCCAGCATCTCCGGGTTGATATTTACACCGATTTCCGTCATTATCGCGCCCTCCCGGCAGGTTTTCCGGAGGCCCTGCACCGGAGCAACAGCAACCGTAGCTTCAAGGCCCGGGTAATCATTGCCCGGGTGATCAAGGCCCGGAGCATTAATTTCCGGAGATTCAGGATCCGGAGCAGGTTTTGCATCACCCCCGGGGCTTCGGATTCGTTATATTATCAATAAGAGACGGAGTCGGCAAAGCCCTTTACACCCCACCCGGAGAGCCGGAACAAGACCGAAGTCATAACACGGGCGCGCCCTGTCGCACCCTTTAAAAAAACATTATCGGCGGAAGCGTTGTCAAAGCCGGGTCTTCCACACGGAAAAAGGGAAAGATGCCCGTAATTGTTCCCGGAATGTTTTATTAACCGTTTAAAAAGTAGTATGATAGAAGGAATTTTTTAAATTCCGACAACCCCAAGGAAAACCTGACCAATGAAATTCAGAACTTTTCTCATCCGTCTGACCACCCTGGCTCTGGTCTTCTCGGCGGGAATGCCGCAGGGCGCCTTTCCCGAAACCGAGGAAATCAGGCTGACGGGGGATCATGTGGCCAGCATCACCTACATGTTCCTGCGCAACCATTACAGCAAACTCACCTTTGACGACGAGCATTCCCGGGAGATGCTGCAGATCTTCCTGGACCGGCTGGACCCCACCCATCACTATTTCTTACAAGGCGATGTGGACGAGTTCCGGAAGGAGCAGGACAAGCTGGATGACCAGGTGCGTCGGGGCAATATTGAGCTGGCCTTCACCATTTTCCAGCGCTTCAGCAAGCGGATGGAGGAAAGATTAGCGTTCGTCAACAAGATCATTGATGAAAAACTGGACCCGGCCCCCAGTGAAAAAATTGATCTGGAACGGAAGAAAGCCCCCTATCCCGCCAGCACAGCCGAGGCGGAGGGCCTGTGGCGCACCAGGATCAAGTTCGAGATTCTGGAGCTCACCCTGAGCGGCGAATCGGAAGCCATGGCCAAGGACCGCATCAGGAAGCGCTACCGCTCCATCCATTTCCGCTATGAGAACTTCAAACCCAACGACGTGGTTTCCACTTACCTGAACTCATTCACGGGAACCTACGACCCCCATTCATCATACCTGCCCCAGGATGAGCTGGAGAACTTCAACATATCCATGCGGCTTTCGCTGGAGGGCATTGGGGCCACTCTGCGCTGGGAGGACGGCTACACCATAATATCCGCTATCGTCCCCGGCGGAGCCGCCGACCGGGAAGGAACGCTGCAACCGGAGGACAAGATCATCTCCGTGGCTCAGGGCTCCGAGGGTGCCATGGAGGACGTCACCAGCATGCGGCTTTCCGATGTGGTGAAACTTATCCGCGGCGAGCGGGGCACCCTGGTTCGGCTGGCCTATCTGCGCAAGGATAAAACCGGCATAGAAAAACGCCGGGAAGTGACCATCACCCGCGATAAAATAATCCTCAAGGATGGAGAAGCTGCCGGTCGGGTGCTGGAGAATAAACATGAGGAAGGCAAGACCTACAAAATGGGAATCATCGAGCTGCCCTCCTTTTATGTGGATTTCACCGGCAGGCAGCGAAACCCGGAAAACTTCAAGAGCGCCTCACGCGACGTAAAGAAACTGCTGGAGGACTTCATGAAGCAGCATGTGGACGGCGTGGTGCTTGACCTGCGCAACAACGGCGGGGGGGGCCTGGACGAGGCTGTGGCGCTGGCGGGACTGTTCCTGCCCTCAGGGCCGATGGTGGTGGTTAAGGACCTGCGCGGAAAGCTGTCTCCCATCAACAATCCCTTCCGCAAGCCGGTTTACACCGGCCCCCTGGTGGTGCTGATCAACAAGTTCAGCGCCTCGGCCTCGGAAATCGTGGCCGGAGCCCTGCAGGACTATGAGCGGGCCGTGGTCATCGGCGACAAGTCGACCTTTGGCAAGGGGACGGTACAGAACATCATCCACCTGTCCGAGGGCCTGGGAGCCCTCAAGACCACCGTGGCCAAGTTTTACAGGCCGGGAAGCGCCTCCACCCAGAACCGGGGGGTGGAGTCCGATGTGGTTCTGCCATCGCTGAACAACCACATGGAACTCGGGGAGTCCTCCCTGGAAAACGCCATGCCCTGGGACACCATTCAGCGCCAGAACTACCGCCGCTGGAGCGACCTGGACCCCCTGCTGCCAGTGCTGCGGGAGCGCTCCCGACACCGGGTGAGCAACGACACCTATTTCAAGGAGGTCAACTCGGACATTGAGGAATACCTTAAAGTCCGCAAGGGTCGAAAGGAGGTAACCGCCGGCCAGTTGATCGCCGAGCATGAAAAGGCCGCCAAGGAGCAGAAGGACGAGAAAAAGCCCTCCCATGGCAAAAAAGAGGGCCAGGAAGACCTGCCCGATAAAGTGCTGGAGGAAACGATGAACATCCTGTCCGACTTCATCCGCATGGGCGGCGGACAGCAGGCCGTTGCCGGATAGCCCGGCTTCCGGGCCGCCCGGCTCTGCCGACAGGATTGACAGGATTGGCAGGGCCGGCCCGCGCTTCGCTTCCGGCAGAACACCCGACACCCTCTGCGGGAAAATCCGGCCAGGCGATACCAGCCATCTCATATAAAAAAGTACGCGCCGCCGGTGGGCCGGTGGGGCGTGGCCCCTGCCAAGTGAGTCTGGGGTATGAAATCACCCCGGAATTTATTTCGAGAGGGGGTTCAAACGGCGAAACCGCAGACTCACT
>JAOUPZ010000313.1 GCA_029879595.1 Deltaproteobacteria bacterium
CCTGGTTGACGGTCAGGGCAATGAGCACATTCGCATCGCCATCGGCCATGCTGTCATCCACACCGGCAATGGTCACCGTCTGCGGCTGCTGCCATTGCTCCGGGGTGAAGATCAGACTCACCTTATCAAGCGTCACCTCGCTGGTGTTTCCGCTGGCCAGGTCTATGACCACGTTGCCGTTGGGCGCGGTTGCCAGCGCCACCTCGAAGGTGGATGTGGTGGCGCCCTCGCTGGTCATGTGCCCCAGGGTCGGGGTTACGGTTATGCCCGCCTCGTCGTTATCCTGGTTGACGACCAATACATCATCCGGGTCCTGAGCGGCATATCCGGTGCTGTCGGCGGTTTCGCCCTGGTTGACGGTCAGGGCAATGAGCACATTCGCGTCGCCATCGGCCATGCTGTCATCCACACCGGCAATGGTCACCGTCTGCGGCTGCTGCCATTGCTCCGGGGTAAAGGTCAGACTTGACTGGTCAAGCCTCACCTCGCTGGTGTTTCCGCTGGTCAGGTCTATGACCACGTTGCCGTCGGGCGCGGTTGTCAGCACCACCTCGAAGGTGGAAGTCGTGCCGCCCTCGCTGGTTATATGCCCCAGGGTCGGAGTTACGGTTATCCCCAACTGGTCGTTGTCCTGGTTGGTGACAGAGACATCCTGGGGGTCAAGTTGGGCGTACCCTGTTGTGGCGATGGTTTCCCTCTGGTTGATGGTCAGGGCAATAACCACTTGCACATCACCGTCGGCCAGATAGTCATCCACACCGGTTATGGTCACCGTTTGCGGCTGCTGCCATTGCTCCTGGGTAAAGATCAGGCTTGTCTTGTCTACCGTAACCTCGCTGGTGTTCCCGCTGGCCAGGTCTATGACCACGTTGCCTTCGGGGGCTGTATTGAGCACCACGTTGAAGGTGGAGGTTGTGCCGTTCTCGCTGGTTATATGCCCCGCAGCCGGGATTACGGTTACTCCGGCCTCATCGTTGTCCAGATTGGTGACCGAAACATCCGCCGGGTCCAAGGCCGCAAAATCGGGGTCCGAGGGAGCCGAATCCACCGCGATAAATATTGTAACAAGCTGGTTTGCATCCGCTTTTTCGTCGTCCACACCGGTCAGTGTCACCGCCTGGGGGGTTTCCCAGTTCTCGTTGGTAAACTCAAGGGAGGCCTTGTCCGCAATCACTTCGGACTCGTCTTCACTGACCACTCCGATGGTCACCACCCCCGCCGGAACCTTGCCCAGCACAACGGAAAAAGAATCGGTTGCCCCTTCCTCACTGGTAATCAGCTCCGAGGTGGGGTGCACCAACACTTCTGCCGGGATCAAAGGAACATTTGCCTCATTACTGGGGTCTCCACAGGAAGACAACGGCAATACGGACAGGATCAAAATGATAAATATTACGGTTAGTTTTCTGGTTTTCATGGGTTCCTCCCCCTGGTGGTTGGACTTCGTCTTATTCTTGTTATTTACCGAAAATACCGGTCTTTTGTCAATCATTAATGGCTTTAATTTCAAAATAATAAAAATAATCAAATCAGGATGGCCGCACATTTTAAGGCGGCCGAAACAGCCGGTTCTGGATGGCAAAACACCTTCCCCCCGGCCACCGCCTGTCTTGAAGCTCCAGATTTTAGTTTTTTGATTTTTGCACGATGGAAATTGTCCCCTTGTCTGGCCCAGGGCCCTTGCAGCCTTCCGGCTGATCAGACCTGCATATACACCGTTGTGGCTGGAACGAACCCGGAAAAAGCCGGCCCCAACTACGCCCCGCCTTAATCAGCCCCCTGTTATGATTGATATATCAAGCGCCGGTCATTAGTGACCACTCCAAACCACACCTTCCACATATGTTCCGCCGGGCTGATAAAACTCGAAGATATTACTCAGAACATTGACGCCGCTGCGCCGCCCCAGCTCGGAAAGGCTGATGCCCAGCCCCACATATACATTCCGGGAGGGTTCAACCGTGTCGTAGCTCCTGTATCCCCGTGAATAATAGCCCGTTTGCAACTCAATCAGCCCCCACAGAGAGTCTTTTAACCTCTCGAAACCACCCAGCCTGAATGCCACGAGATGCTTCATGCCGGAATAGTCTGTTGTCAGATCACCGCTTTGGCGATAACTTTTCGTGGGCCAATACTCCAGCCGGATATCGAGAAAGTTGTCAACAGCCGGATAGGCCCGTATCCCATAGGCCAGCAATGCGCCCAGTGAGTCTGCTATAAAGTCTTCATAGGAAAAGCCATAGGGACTGGTGCCGTCACCGATCTCCAATACCGTCATGGCCAGCAGGCCGGACAGAGCACCGGCCAGGGACGCCTTGTCCTTGCTCCAGGCACGGTCTTCCATTCTGGCGGCCAGCACCCTTGACAGCAGATATGTCATGTAAAAGTGCCCGGTTTTATCCGAACCCCCCGTTTTGCTATCCGCTTCAAACCAGCCTTCACTCGAGATATGAAAAGGAGCCGTACCCCAGGCCCACTTTTCGAACCCCCAGGCAGTGATGGCCGCGGATGCCAACAGATTGTCAACCACCAGCCCTGTCGAAGGGGTATCCGTCATTAACGTCCAGTCGTTTACCCGCTCACTTTTATTGTTCAGATAATCAGCAAACTCACCCGAATGCCCCTTCGGCACATTAACAACCAGCAATATCAGCAATATCAGCAATATATACGAATACTTCAATTGTTTTACACCCTATAGCCTGCCCCCGGGTTTGATGCAGTTCAAAAACGAATGAAATTTAATAATGACCTGCCTGATCGCATTTGGAAATACGAAGATGAAACGCGTACCCCACACAGCCAACCGGATGGATAATTTTACTGGTGCCCAGGGGAGAAAAACGCACGCACAGCCTTACTGCATGATCATACCTTACCAACAGGCAGCGGCCCCCTCAACACCTTGCGGCCTGTATCAGCCCATGCGGGACGGAGCTATCTGCCCCAGGCAGGTCAAAAGGCTTTGTCACGGGCCGGCCAAGGAGCAACTACCGGGATCAGCCGTGGGAAAGCGCCTCTGGAACTGGCTGTTCAAACAGGAGGACGACCTGGAATACGCCATAATGCAAGGCATCACCCGAAAAGAATGATGGCGCGAAAAATGAAGTATTTGTCGTGAACAAGGAAGTTTAAAATAATGACTTGCTTTAAAATGGCATTGTTTTAAACAAATTTTTCAGCTGATGGCATGAACTGTGTTGCTTGGGCTGGTAACCATCTATTATTTTTTAACTTTTGGTGACGATCATGAAAAAATTAACGGTAGGAATCAGGCTGCTGGCCGTGGTGATATTAATTTCTGCCCTGGCTGCCTGTGGAGGAAAGGCGGAAAAGGAGGAGACCGCCGATAATACAGACACTGGCCCGGTAGGACCGGGTGATTATTTTGTTGATCTTAACCTGGGAGATGATACCTACGCCGGTACCGCCGATTCCCCGTTCCTGACCATCACCAAGGCCATGAGCGTTGCAATATCTGGAAGCACGGTTACTGTGAGGCCAGGGCTGTACGATGCCCTGGTGGAGACCTTCCCCATAGTGATTCCTGACGGGGTGGACCTGCTGGGGGATGAGCCCAATAAGGGCGCCGGGGGACTCGGCCTGGATGTGCGCGTGCATATCAGTGATTCAACCCTGGACGCAGTGCTGGCCGGTTCAAACTCTGTTGTTGCCGGGATAAGGTTTACCTCCTATGCTGCTGACACCGGATATTCCAAATCATTGCTAAGAGTAAATACTGGGTCAAATACCACGTTCCGCAACAACACCTTCGATGGTCATGACCCGGTTACAAACGGCCACGGCGGACTGAGAACTGGAACAGGCGCCTTAAATATCACCGTAACCGGCAATGATTTCACCGGAGGACTGAGGTACGGATTGAGCCTCA
>JAOUPZ010000045.1 GCA_029879595.1 Deltaproteobacteria bacterium
TGCATCCCTGAGGGCGGCGGCGTGGTAGGCGTTGATTTTCTGCCGGGCTTCGGCGGTCAGTTGAATCGTGTTTCCCATCTTTTCTCTCTCAAAGTTGGTTGGCCGCCCCCACGGCAGGTGGTTTCAATCAAGTGCTTCAGGGTCCAGCTGGTGGCCGGATCAGGCTACAAACTTCTCGCCCTGGGGAGTGGCTCCGGTGACCTCGCCCTGCCCGCCTTCCACGGGCTGGGCCATCAGTTTGCTCAGATCTTCCACCTGGGCGGTGAGGGACTCGATCTGTCCGTTGAGATCGGTGAACCTGGCCTCGGTTTCGGCGTTCAGCTTTTCCTCCCCGGCCTGTGCTTCTTCCTGCTGTGCCCCGGCATCCGGGGTTTCCTCGGCCTTGGCCGCAGTGTATTTATCGGTGAGCTCGCTCAGTTGCTTGCTGAGGGTTTCGACCTGGCCCTGAAGGGCCTTGAACTTTTCCAGTTCTTCCTTTGTCATGGGGTCATTCTCCGTGGGTTGAGCGCCGAAAAGCGCTTTGATCTCGCCCATGAACTTGTTTAACCAGGGCGGGTCTTGTTGATCGTTGTTGTCCTGATGTGTCTCGGAAGCGGCCAGGGTGGCCGGGTCGGCATCCTCCCAGGCGGTGAAGTCGCTGCCTGCGGGCCGGGTCATGGCGGCGGTGTTGGTGAAGACCTCGGGGGAGCCGCCTTTGTTGAACCTTACGGGTTGCAGCCCCTGTGATGCCGGAGACTCGGTAACCGCCAGGCCCGCCAGATACCACTGACCCTTGGAGGGAAAGTCGGGTTGCGGCTCGATGGAGAAGAATTGTTTGTCCTTGTTCTGCCAGAGGCTGAGCAGGTAGGCGGAAGGATCGATTCTGGCGTACAGGCTCATGCGGCCCTTGCTGTCTTTTTCCGCCTTGAGGGCGGTGACATGGCCCATGCCGGAACCGAACAGCGAGAAGTGATCGATGTTCACCGCGGCCATGTAGATGTCCTTGGGATCGTAATTCTCTGCCATGGAAGTCAGCCATTCGGGTTTGATCTCACGTCCATCGACAGTGAGGCCCGCAGTCGCGACCTTCATCCACTTGGTTTCCAGCATTTCATTCTCCACTTGTTTGGGGCGGCTGTTTCGCTGCTATATTTTCCATCCTGTGCCGGATTTGGGAGTGATTCAAACGTTTTAGTGGCGCATTTCGGTGTATGCACACATACACCGATAAACACCATTTATTCGCTATTTGGTGGCTGGAAAGGCGGGGTAGGCTGGAAAAATGAGCACCAAACATTCCAGCGCCACAAAATTACATTGCCGGGCCCTTCACGGCCAGGGGTGGAAGGCCTCCGCGATCGCATCGGAGACCGGAGTGCCAGAACGGACCCTGCGCCAGTGGATCGCCGCCGAGGGATGGATGGTGACACTGGACCCGGAGCTGGCAATCCAGGCGCGGATAACCCACCTGGTGGGGCTGGGGGAGGACAAGACGGATAAGCAGTGGGATGAGTTGGATCGTCTGCCTGGTGTGCTGGAGAAGCTGGGCCGGGCCAAGGCGGCGAGCCTGAAGGCGCAAGCCCGGACGGCGGGCATGGCGGAGGCCTCCGCCGGGGATTCACCTGGTGATGGGCGGAAGAAAAAGAAGGGCAAGGCCAAAAAGAACGAGGTGGGGGAGATCGATCTGGAGGCGGCAAACTGGCCCAGGCTGTTCACCTACCAGCAGGAAGTCATCAATGACCATTCCCGGTTTCTGCTGTGGAAGAAGTCCCGGCAGATCGGGGCCACCAAGGTCGTGGTGGCGATCAAAGCCATCCGGCGGATCATCGAGACCGGCCACAACCAGATCTTCATCTCGGCATCCAAGCGCCAGGCCCATGTGATCCAGCAGGCCATCTGCGACAGGTGGCAGGAGGCCTTCGGCTGGGAGCTGGACGGCAGCAAGGACGAGCTGTCGCTGCACAGGGACGGGAAACCCTGGGGCAAGTTCATATTCCTTTCCACCAACACCGCCACGGCCCAGAGCCATGACGGTGATCTGTACATCGACGAGGCCGCCTGGATTCCCCGCTTTGAAAAACTGAGCGCGACGGCCTCGGGCATGGCCACCCTGAAGAAATACCGCAAGATGTATTTCTCCACGGTTTCCATCGACACCCACAAGTTTGAAAAGCTGTGGGAAGGGGATGTGGACAAGAACGGCAAGCGCAAGGCCGACAACATCACCCGCATCCTGACCACGGTGCACGACGCCGTGGCCGGCGGAAACGACCTGATCGACATCGATATGATCAGGCAGGAAAACACCGAGGGTGAATTCCGGCAACTCTATGAGTGTATCCCCCTTAGCGACGGAGCCTCGCTGTTCAAAATGGCGCTGATGGAAAAATGCCAGAGCGATCCGGCCCGCTGGCCGACCAGGTTTGACTTCTTCCGTCTGGGCTACGACCCGTCCCGAAATCGGGATTATGCCTGCCTGGTGTTGCTGGGTGTGATCAGGGGCAAGGACGGCAAGGAGCGGCACTACCACCTGAGCACCTGGAAATGGCACAACAAGGCCCACGCCTGGCAGGCCAAAAGGATCGTGGATATCTGCCGTGAGGCAGGCTGGGACAAGGTGGACAAGGTGGGGATTGACACCACCGGCGCCGGGATTGCTGTTTATGACGAGGCAAAGGCCGAGCTGGGAAGCAAGAGCCACAAGATCAACTACTCGCCGGACACCAAGAACGACCTGATACTGGGCGCGAAAAGGGTGTTTGACGAGGGGCGGTATCACTATGAAACGGGGGACCAGTTCATCACAAATTCATTCCTGGCCATAAAGCAAACCGGCACCGACGCCGGAAGGATGACTTTCAAGGCCGGGCGCACCGAAGACACCGGACATGCCGAGGGCGCCTGGGCTGTATCCCACGCCCTGAAATTTGACAAGACGGCCAAACGGCGACGGAGCCGGGCGGCTTAGGCGCCCTCACCCCAGACGAGGAACCATGGGAAAGCAGAAGAAAAGCAGGACGGATAAGAAGAGCAACTTTGCGGTGATTGAGATCGGGGGGCTGGAGCCGGTGCTGGAAAACAGCACCATGGATTACCTGACCACATGGTGGGACGAGGCCCACGAGCACTACGAGCCGCCGGTGAACCTGGATCACCTGACTAGGCTGCTCAGGGTGAACGCCCACCACGAGAGCGCGATTCACTGCAAGCGCAACACTGTGCTGGCAGGTTATATCGCTCCGGCAGCGGTGGCGCGCAAGGTAATGAGCGCGGTCGCATTCGATTATATCCTCTACGGCAATGCCTACCTGCGGATAGTCCCTGACAGGGCGGGCAGGCCTGTGCGGCTGGATCACCTGCATGCCCGCACCATGCGCCGGGCCAAGGAGCGGGGGCGATACCACCAGGTGCTGCCCACCGAGACCATCAAGTTCGCGGAAGGGGAAGTGATACACGTAAGCATGTACGCTCCCGAATCAAGCGTGTACGGCCTGCCGGAATACCTGGGGGCGCTCAGCTCGGTGCTGCTCAACGAGCAGGGCACGCTGTTCCGGCGGAAATACTACGTCAACGGAGCCCACATGGGATTCATCCTGCACACTGCTGGGGATATTGACGACGACACGATGGATATAATCGAGGACAGGCTGAAGGATACCAAGGGCGTGGGGAACTTCAGGAACCTTATGATTCACACCGATAGCGGTGAGGACAAGGTGACCTTGATCCCGGTGGGGGACTTCGCGAAGGATGACTTCGAGAAGATCAAGAACATCAGCCGTGACGATATCATCAGCGCCCACCGGGTGCCGCCGCAGATTCTGGCAGTGCTGACCGATAACAAGCTGCCCACCACGGGCGACCTGGACAAGGTGGTGGATCTGTATCACAAGAACGTGGTGCGGCCCATTCAACTTGATTTAATGGATGAAATCAATCAATATCTTCCTGACGGGTCGAAGGTTGATTTTGAGCCGTACGACCTGGGGGCGGATAACGAGGACGACACTCCGGAATAGGAGCCTGGCCTGGATGATCTGCTCAAATTGCGGAGAACCGCGGATGCGTGTGCTTCGCACCTACCCCGACCCGGAATTCCCTTCCTGCGAGAGAATCAGGCGCTGCCGGAGCTGCGGAACCACCGTTGCCACCGGCGAGGCCGTTCTGCGCGTGATAAAATCGGGTGACATCGCCGATATTTTCCGAACCGTGAAAGACGCCGCCGCTACGCTGGACGCGGGCTCTCGCGCCGAACTGCGGGAGCTGCTTCAGAACTTATAACAACGCCCGAACCGGGTCGAGCCGCGGCCAGACACCGCCGGGGGGAGCGGATTCCGGCAAAGGGATCTGGGTGCGCGCTATAAACGCGATGGGGCATGAAATAAGGGCGGGCGAGGTGAAATAGGCTGCCTGGTTATTGCCGGAAGTGCGTAGGGTTAAACGTGAAAAGTGCGGGTGGGGGAGCGCTTTTTCGCTCAATTTCCGCTCAATCAGGCCGAATAAATCCTGTTTAGCTCAGTTTCGCTCAGCGTTTTGTTTTCTTGTTATGAGGGCTATCTCTTTGTTTTAATAGTGGAGACGAGGAGGATCGAACTCCCGACCTCGGCATTGCGAACGCCGCGCTCTCCCAGCTGAGCTACGTCCCCGGTATCCGGCGGCGGTGGGCGCATAAAGCAGCGCGGCAACCGCCATAATGTGAAATTTTAACAGACCGGCGGTCAAAGGCAAGCCGCCGGTCAATAACGGCGCGGTTGGGGCTCAGCAGAGCTGCGAAAGCACCTTTTCGGCGTGTTTTTCCGCGTCCACCTCGCTATAAATGCGCTCAATGCGGCCCTGGGGGTCTATCACAAAGCTCATGCGGCGGTGGCTGGAGGCGTTCAGGTCGTCCACGGCACCATAGGCCAGCGCGGTATAGTTGTTGATATCGCTGAGCAGGTCGAAGGGGAACTGGTATTCCCGGGCGAACTCCAGGTTGTCCTCCACCTTGTCATTGCTGATGCCCAGGACAACCACGTTGGCCCGGGTGAATTTCTGGATTCGGTCACGGAATCCAATCCCTTCCAGCGTTCACTGGGGGGTCCTGGCCCGCGGGTAAAACCAGAACACCACATGCTTGCCCCGGAAATCCTTCAGGCGTATGTTCTTGCCTTTCTGGTTGGGAAGTTCAAAATCGGGAGCGGGGTCATTCAGCTTCAACTGGGCCATTGCGAAAAAACTCCTCTTTGAAGATAGTAAAAAAAACCGCGGGATGAGACCCGCCGGATAGCGCCTGGGGATACACCCGCAAGCAGATCAACTGATGCATGGTAAATGTTGAAACATTTTTTACTGATTGACCACATTAAATTTTGTTAACGCAAGGGGCTGCAAAGGTCTTCCTCCCTGGTGCGCTCCGGCGTAAAAAAAGCCCCGGTGCAGCCGGGCAACCAACCACCAAAGGCGACCATGGCAGAATTCACAGTGAAGGACCCGGATTACCGGCAGCGGGTGTATGACAGCTTCAGCAGGCAGCAGTTCATGGAGCACCTGGGAGCGCGGCTGCACGAGCTGGGCCCGGGTTTCTGCGAGATCCACCTGGACTATGCGCCCCACCTGGCCCAGCAGCACGGCTACTTCCACGGCGGGGTAATCGGCACCCTGGCCGACAACGCCTCCGGTTACGCCTCCTATACCCTGATGGGCCGGGAGGACTCCGTGCTGACGGTGGAATACAAACTGAACCTGCTGGCGCCCGGAACAGGCGAAAAGCTCATCTCGCGGGGCACGGTCATCAGGCCCGGCCGGACCCTGATTGTCTCCCGCTCTGAAGTTTTTTCGCTGAACGATAACTCGGAGAAACTCTGCGCCACCGCGCTGGTGACCCTGATGGCCCTGCCCGGAAGGCCGGAGCAGGTCAAATAACCGTTTCCCCCGCCGCCGTGGGGTTAGAACAGGTTCTTCATCTCCCTGAGGGCGGCAAACACAAACTCCGGTGTTTCCCCGTCCGCGGGCCTGTCCTTTAACACTGCGGCCCTGATGGCCGGTTCGTTTACCCGCAGGAAGGGGTTAATCTTCCTTTCCAGCCCCATGGTCGAGGGAGTGGTAATCCTGCCCGCCTTCAGGTCGCCCGCCACTTCCTCCAGCCTGCTTTGGACATCCTTGTTTTCCGGGTCCACGGTAAGGGCGAACCTGAGGTTGTTGGCGGTGTACTCATGCCCGAAATAAATCAGGGTGTCATCATCCAGAACCCCCAGCACATCCACCAGGGAGTGATACATCATCTCCGGCGTGCCCTCGAACACCCTCCCACACCCGCCGGAAAACATCGTATCGCCGGTAAATACCACCCCCTCGCCCTGGTATGAGATGGCACCCGAGGTGTGCCCCGGATTGTGCAGAACCTTCAGCTCGACCTCCCCGAAATGGACCCGGTCTCCCTGATCAACCAGATTGGTTATGCCCTCGATCCTTTTTTCATCGAGCCGGTGGCCATAGACCTTGAGCTTTTCGAAATTCCGCGCCAGATCCAACACCCCGCCCACATGATCCCAGTGATGGTGCGTGGCCAGAACGGAAACCAGCTCAACCCCCTGGCGCTCCACCTCGGCCAGCACCGGCAGGGCCTCCGAAGGGTCCACCACAGCCGCCTGATTTGTCTGTTCACAAACCGCCAGATAGGCGTAGTTGTCATTCAGGCATAAAATCGGAGTTACTTTCATGGTGATTCCTCCGTTTAACCATCGAGTGAGGTGCGCCGTAAAATTTGTAGTATAAATTTAGTTGCAAAAATGCCGTGAAAAACCCCTTGCCTCGTTGAGCCCAAATTATCACAATGGCACAACCGTCACAATATGCGGGAGCGCACCGGGTGCGAACTCCAGTGCGATCATGTAGAATGAACAATGAATGTTTGTTTCATTTAAATTAAAGCCGAGCCGGAAACAATGGGACTTTTCAAGAACAATCAGGAGCAGGGCCCCAAGCGCCCGGGTTTTCTGAGCAGGCTGATTTCCGGAATCCTGGTGGGCCGGGAGATAGAAAAGCGCGTCCATGAGGACTTTCCCTCCTGGGAGGAGTTCTCCGAGCAAAAACTTCACGACACCGAGTCGAGCCGCCAGCCCCTTAAACAGCTGGAACTGCCCCGCCACAAGATTTATCTGACATCACCGCTGCATGGCAATCTGATGTATATGCTGGTGGTGGCGGTGACCCTGATGATCGGCTATGAAACCCGTGATCTGGCGCCCGTGCTGATATACGGCGCCATCGGGGTGGCCGCCGGACTGGCCCTCATCATGCTGTTCCTGGACGGGCTGTTCTTCCACCTGGAAACCCTGCGTCTGCATGACGATTCGGAAATGATCAACACGCACACCGAAGGCCCGGACCTGCAGGAATCCGGTTCAGGGATTTTCAGCAAATTTCTCCGGAAGACCCCGGACTCCCGACTTTTCCGCAGCAAGCTGTTCCAGATTCACTACCAGAACGTCCTGCGGACGTTCGAACAGGGCAATCGCCGGGCCTGGGTCAGCCAGGATGCCTCCATTACCGATATCCACACCCTGCTCACCCAGCGGGGTATGAAGCTGGCCTGGACAGTGATAGACGTTCTGCCGCTGCTGGGGCTGCTGGGGACACTGCTGGGACTGATGCACATGTTCGTCGCCTTTGGAAAGGACGTGGAAAACCCCGAGCTTACCCTGCTTTCCGGCTTTGGGACGGCCCTGGGCACAACCATCATGGCCAATCTGTTTGTGCTGATCCTGCGCCCCCTTTATATGCGTAACGAGCGCTCCATGAACGAGATCCTGAACACCATGCAGATGCTGATGGCCATGTTCATCCTCCCCACCCAGCAATCGGTGCTGGACAGGATGCACGGGAGCGGCGCCAGGGGCCAGCAAATGGCCTACCAGGGGTTTTATGGCCACGGGCAGCCCGATACCCGGATCACGCAGGCTGTGGATGATCTCACGCGCTCGCTGAACGATTTTTTGGAATTCCAGATGAAGCTGGGAGGGGGCTCCATGGCCAAGGAAACCGCCCAGGTGGCCAAGGAAGTGCGGGAACTCCTGCATTCGTTCTCCGACTCGGTTGATCTTTCCCGCCTGGAAGGCCAGCAGAAGAGCATGGACAGGTTCGCCGAATCGGTGAACATGCTGGCCCAAAGCCTGGAGGAGATGAAATCCACCCTGGTTACCCAGGGGGGTATCTCCAATCAGCGCATTGAACACGACCTGACCCAGCTGCGTGTGCTCAACCACGATACCCTGCTGCTGCTAGACCAGATAGCCGGGCACATGAGCCGCCTTTCCCAGGAAAAGAAGGACATGCTCTCGGCCAATCCAAAACTGCGGGAACAGGTGTTCAAGGACCAGACAGCGCCGGGAGCAGGCAGGCCCAGGGCGGGAACGTCCGGGATGCAGAAACCCGGTGAAAAAACCGGCAAATCGAGCCTGTACGAGAACAAATGACCTTGATCGCCAAGGAAGAAAAACGTTCGGCGGGGCCCCTGATCGCCTTCATTGATCTGCTCTTTCTGCTGGTGGCCTTTTTCATCCTCCTGCTGTTTTTCATCCAGCACAGCCAACAGGCCAGCGAAGAACGGCTGGAGGTGGTCTCCGAGGCGCTGAAGCGTCTGACGGGCGAAGAGGTGGAGGTGGAAGAGGCGCTGGAAAGACTGGAGCCGCTGCTGGAACGCTTCAAGGCCGAGGAGCAGAAAGCCGCGGAACTGGAGCAGGCCCGGCTGGCCAAGGAACAGAGGCGGCGCTCCCGCACCAAGGTGCGCCTGCTGTATAATATCGGCGCCGACGGGCGCGTACAGCATCAGGGACACTCCTACACGGTGGATGAATTTCTGGGTCAGGTGGTGGCGCCCCTCAGGCTGAAACACTGGGTATCCTTCCGGGCCTATGCCAGTCCGGAGACCCCCTTTGGCGAGGTGGTCAGATCCAGGCGGCGAATGCTCAAGGACAGCAATGAATTCGACACATACTGGGACAACCTGGACAGCCAGGGAGCTCAGGAAGGAAAATAACCCCAAGGGCGATTCATGACCAAAAGGATGAGCGGGGCCAGGAAAGCCGCCATATTGCTGCTTACGCTGGAGGAGGAAGCCGCCACCGAGGTGCTGCGCAACCTCAACGAGGAGGAGGTGCGCGAGGTCACCGCGCTGATGGCAGACTTTGAGGACATAACGCCGGAGGATGTGGACCGCGTAACCGGGGAGTTCTATCTCATCGGCCGGAAGGCCCGGTTCATCCCGGAACAACCGGAAACCAAGGTGGAGTTTCTGCGCAAGGTACTGGGCCGGGCCCTGGGCTCGGACAAGGCCAATGAAATGGTGGAGGGGCTGGTGACCGGCGGGTCGGGCAGCAACCTGGAACGCCTGAGCTGGCACGATCCCAGCACCATCGCGGAGTTCCTGGCCAGCGAACACCCCCAGGTGATCGCGGTGATTCTGACCAACATGGGCGATGCCTCCCAGGCCCAGGCCGTGCTGAGCGAGCTGCCCGGCGAAATGCAGGAGGATGTCTTCACCAGAATGGCCCGGCTGCGCACCATCCCCCAGGAATGGCTGGACGAAATTGAAGCCTCACTGAGCGATGAACTGGCCACGGAGACTTCCCGGGCCGCCGGAGAAAAAGACGATGCGGTGGGCCCCCGGCAGGTGGCCAGAGTGCTGGGGGCCGTGGACAGCCCCACCCAGGACACGCTGTTCCGGCAGCTCAAGGAACGCAATCCCGGCCTGGCCGAAAAGGTGCAGAGCCGGATGTTCCACTTTCACGACCTGCTGAAGATAGACAACTACGGCATTCAGCTGGTGCTGAAAAACGTGTCCAGCGATGATCTTACGGTGGCCCTGAAACTGGCCGACGAACCCATCCAGCGCCATCTTATGCGCAACATGGCTCCCGCCTCAGCCGAGCGCCTGCTCCAGTCCATCCAGCAGTTGGGGCCGGTGCCGGTGAAAAAGATCGAGGAGGCCCAGCAGAAAATCGCCAACACCGCCCGTCTCCTGATGGAACAGGGCAAGGTGGTATCCCTGCGCCGCGCCCCAAAAAAACCCGGCCCTCAGGACAACTGATCCCTGCTTTACCCCATACCTGTTAGCAATCCAGTAACACCCGGCCCGGCTTCCTGAAGGGTGGTGCGGGGAAAAAACTCTGGAGCACCACCAGGACTTGCCCCGATGGTGACCAGACTTGCCCCGGCAGGGCCTTTGCTGCTATGGGTGGGCTGAATGAAACCAGGAATTAACACCCCACGCACGAGACTCCGCCATGACCGCAACCATCCTGCCCCACGGCCTCTGGCCCAGCGAGCTCTCACCGGAACGGCTGGCTGAATCAACCCGGCTGGGAGAGGCCGGGTGGACCCCGGACGGAAAGCTCCTGCTCTGGCAGGAGGAATACGCCGGCGAGGGCGCCCTGTTCGCCAGCGCCCTGGACGGAAACGCCCCCCGGCAGCTTACCAGCGGCCTGAACGTCAAGGCCCGGGTGGGCTATGGCGGGGGGGCCTTCGCACCCGGCAATGATTTCGTGTACTTCGTCGCCGGGGAGGGCCGGATCCACGCGCAGCCCCTGGCCGGCGGGGCCGCCCGTCCCATCACCCCGCCGGGAATCAGGTGCGCCTCCCCGGCCCTGTCCCCGGACGGCGAATGGCTGCTGTATGTGTACGAGGTGGAGGGGGAGAACGGGCTGGCCCTGGTGGACGCCCAGGGGCGGCAGTGGCCGCGCCGGGTGGCCTGGGGTCACGATTTCTACATGCACCCCGCCTGGCGCGCCGATGGCCTGCAGGTGGCCTGGGTGGCCTGGGATCACCCCCATATGCCCTGGGACACAACCCGCCTGTACATCCAGCCGGTCGAGCCTGGCGCGGGCGGCCCGGCCTTCGGAGAGGCCGTGGCCATCGCTGGCGGGGACGGGGTATCCGTTATCCAGCCCAATTATGCCCCCCGGGGCAACCGGCTGGCCTACCTGAGCGATGAACAGGACTGGTACCGGCTATTCGTTGTCGAGCCCGGCGGGGAGCCATCGTCCGCGCGTTGCGTGACCCCCGGCGAGGGCGACCACGGTGGTCCGGCGTGGGTGCAGGACATGCGCTGGTTCGACTGGGCCGATGAGGGCCAGACCCTGGCCGTGATCCGCTCCCGCAACGGGGAAGACTCGATGCTGCTGGCCTCCGTCGAAGGCGGGGAAGACCCCCGGCAACTGCCGGAAGCCGGAGAGTATCCTTCGCTTACCCGACCGGTGTGCGACTGGAAAAACAACCGCGTGGCCCTGGTATGCTCTTCGGAAAAGACCCCGCCCCGGCTGGCTGTTTTGCCCCTGAAAACGGAGCCGCAGCCCCCCCCGGCCATTCTGCGCCGCTCGGCGCCGGAGCAGACCCGGCAGGGATACCTGCCCCAGGTGGAGGCCATCAGCTGGAGTTCCGCCGACGGCGAAAAAGTGCACGGGCTGTTTGCGCGGCCCGCCCACCCGGACTGCCGGGGCGAGGGCCCGCCACCACTGGTGGTCAACGTCCACAGCGGCCCCACCGCCCAGGCCTCCCGCTCCTGGAAGCCGGAAATGCTTTTTTTCACCAGCCGGGGCTATGCCTTTCTGGATGTAAACCACCGGGGCTCCAGCGGATATGGCAGGCGCTACCGCGACCTGTTGCGGGGCCAGTGGGGGGTGTTCGATGCCGCCGACGCTATTTCCGGCGCGGAACACGCGGCCCGCCAGGGCTGGGTGCACCCACAGCGCTGGGCCATCCGCGGCAGCAGCGCCGGAGGCTACACAGTGCTGCGCGTGCTCACCACCAGTCCCCGGTCCTTCAAGGCGGGCATCTGTCTGTATGGCATCTCCGAACTGTTTTCGCTGGTGCGGGAAACCCACAAGTTCGAGGCCCACTACCTGGATTCCCTTATCGCTCCGTTGCCCCAGGGCGCTGAAATATACCGTGAACGCTCCCCCATCAACATGGCCGACAGGATCTGCGCCCCGCTCCTGCTGTTCCAGGGGGCCGACGATGTGGTGGTCCCCCCGGCCCAGTCGGAGGCCATCGCGGCCAGCCTCAAGGCCCGCGGCATCCCCTGCAGCTATCACCTGTTCCAGGGCGAGGGCCATGGGTTCCGCCGACCCGATACCATCCGGACGGTATGGCGGGAGATCGGCGGATTCCTGGCGGAACATCTTATTTATGCCTGAACAAGGGGCAACCGGGCGCATTCGCGGTGTTATTAATCACAACCGCCTGAATTACGTTTTTTTTCGCTGGGCTCTGGCCAGAAAACATGCTCCTTCGAGCCGCAAGGCCTTTGGCGTTCAGGATAAAATTCCAGCGTTTACCTTGACAGTCCGCCAAAATACTGTGAAAAAAAAACAGCTTTTTATCCAGCTGGCATGGAGAATTCGGGCCCCTGATGTATTTGTGTGTGTTCTAACCTTCCGGTGATACTGAGCTCTGTTATTTATTTTTATTCAACGACGAAGGCATTTGTTAACTATTTCCAAGCTGAGGTAACGGCATGTTCCCCTTTGAAAAACGCCTTGTTTCAAGGCTTCTTGGCATATTGTTGTTTTTCACGATAACCATTTTGAGCGCCTGCGGAGGGACTGAAGAGGAGGTTCCGGGTGAAACCCCTCCACCGCCTGATACCGAGCCACCGGTGATTACGTCCACCAACCCAGCCGCAAGCACCACGCATTCCACCCTGGCAAGCCTGAATATCACCTATTCGGAAGAGATGCTGGGAGCAGACCTTCTGGCAAATTACGCCCTTAGCGGCGCTGGAGCCGGAACATTGGTCATCGACTCCGTAACGGAGGATCAGGCAACCGAATTCACCTATACACTCGCCTTCTCCGGCCTGGTAAACAACGGGGATATTGTTATCACCCTGAGCAACATTACAGACCTGGCGGAAAACGCCCTGGTGAACACCACGATAACACTGCAGGGCACCACCGATCTGCCTACGGTATCCACGGTCAGCCCCGTTTCCACCTCCCTGCTCACAGGGCTCACGAGCATAGAAGTCACCTACAGCAAGGAGGTAGTAAACGCTGACGTGACCTCCAACTACATTCTGAGCGGAACGGCCACGGGCGGCCTGACCGTGGGCAGCGTCACCAACACCAGCGGCAATACATACCAGGTTGCTCTCAGCGGAGCGCCGGTGGACGGGGCCCTCAGCCTGGCCATCAGCAACGTGGAGGATTTGGTAGGAAATCCCCTTGG
>JAOUPZ010000046.1 GCA_029879595.1 Deltaproteobacteria bacterium
CGCTACGGGCAGCCTGGCATATACCCAGGCCCGGGGCCGGCTGGCGTTGGCCGAGGGGGCCTTCGAAACGCTGCTGACGCTCGTGGTATTGTTTTCCGGGTTCCTGCCGGCGCTGGACGGACTGCTGGCGGAGCGGTTGCAGGGCGCCCACCTGTTCGCCGCGTATCTGGCGACCCTGATGCTGGGGCTATCGGTGGCCGGACTGCCCTTCGGTCTCTACTCCACCTTCGTGATCGAGGCCCGTTTCGGCTTCAACCGCACCACCTTCGGAGTGTGGCTGCTGGACCGCCTCAAGGGGCTGTTGCTGGCGGCGGCGCTGGGCCTGCCCCTGCTCTACGCCACCCACTGGTTCATGAGCCGCACCGGTCCCTTTTGGTGGCTCTGGCTGTTCGGTTTCTACACCGGGTTTCAGGTGCTGATGGTGTGGATATACCCCACCCTGATCGCCCCCCTGTTCAACCGGTTCCGGCCCCTGCCGCAAGGGGAGTTCAGAACCAGTCTGGAGGAACTGGCTCAAAAGGCCGGCTTCAGAACCGGGGGATTGTACATCATGGACGCCTCCCGCCGCTCCGGTCATTCCAATGCCTATTTCACCGGCTTCTTCCGCCCCCGCATCGTGCTGTTCGACACCCTGGTGGAAAAGACCCCGCTGGATGAGTCCCTGGCCGTGCTGGCCCATGAAATTGGGCACTACAAGGCCCGGCACGTCTACAAGCGGCTGGGGCTGGGGCTGGTGCAGACCCTGGGGATGCTCTATGTGCTGAGCCTGCTGGCGGACTGGCCGCCGCTGTTTCTGGCCTTCGGTTTTTCCGGGCCGTCCTTCCAGGCCGCCCTGGCCCTGCTGGTGCTTTGCGGGGGCAGCTTCACGTTCTTCCTGACGCCTTTTTCCGCGGGCCTTTCCCGGCGGCACGAGTTCCAGGCCGACGCCTTCGCCGTCCGGCTCACCGGGCGGCCCCAGTCCCTGGTGCGGGCTCTGGCCCGCCTGGGTCGGGAGAATCTGAGCAACCTCAACCCGCATCCGCTATACAGCAGCTGGCATTATTCCCATCCCGCGCTGACCGAACGCCTGGAGGCCATCGGCCGGCTTGAACCCAGCGGTGAGAGACCGTCATGAAAAAGCTGTCTCGAAAAGCAGCACTGAAAAGCGGTGCTGAAAAATTTACCAGTTGCCAAGCCGCCCCCCTCCCGGTATCCAGAACAATAGGGGTCCGCCTTGGCGATCAGACCCTTGCGGGGAAAGCCGTTTGCCCCGTTTATGAACCATGAAGGCGGACCAGACGCGGAGATCACCGGCCATGCACAGTTCCGATGGCGAGCCCACTGCCGGCGCCAGCACACAAGATCAGTCACAGGAACCGAGCTCCCGGGACAACCCCTGGCAACTCCCCGAGTTGTATTTCACGCACACCAGCCCCGATGAACAGATCCGCCACCAGAAACTGATCCAGTCCCTGCCCTCCGATGGCACGCCTCTGGTGGAGGCCCTGCAACTGGCCGACGGGCACTGGCAGTTCGAACTGGTCACCCTGGACTGGGACGAGCCGGGGCTGCTGGACAAGATATTCGAGGTGATCCTGCGCTGCTACAAGCATCCCGCCGGAGTTTCCATTATCCGGGTGCGTACTTTCACCGGTGGCAAGGGCCATGTGATAACCCTGCTCCAGCTGGGCTCCGCCCCGGGGGAGGTGCTGGGAAGCGACAGCGTGTCCCTGGTGCTGGATAACCTGCGTACGGTGCGCCAGGGCGGCCACGGAGTGCTGGAAATTATCCAGCACATGCCCTCCACGAACCTCATCCCGCTGATCCGGGAAATCCCCGTGATCGACAACGAACGTTCGGACAAATACACCTGCATCCGGATGGAGATCACCCACCTTTCCAACCGGTTCACCAGCGTGCTGCTGCATCATCTGGCGCGCTCCGAGCTGTGGCTCAACATACAGGTAGCGATCTTTCAGCAGGGCGGCAAGGACGAGATCAACGGCACCGGCACCAAGGGCCATTACGAGTTCTATGTGGTGGACAAACAGGGCCACAAGCTCTCCGACACCTCCGTAATGAGACTTAGCATGGTGCGCACGCTGACCGGCATCAATGACATGCTGATCCGCTACAACACCCAGCTGATCACGCGCAAGTGGCGTCGGCGGATAGAGGCCAACCAGCATACCATCTACCACAGCCGGCCCAGGTTCTCCGACTACCTGGACGACCTGGACAATATCAGGGCCATGGCCAATCTCAAGGGGTTTGAATGGCGGCTCAGCCACATGGTGGAGGAGGGACTGCTGGAAAGCCGCTCGTTTTATTTCCTGAAAAAAGTTGAAAGCTTCGTCATCGCCAACCTGGACAAGAACCGGAGCCTGGGAGAGGAGGAACTGGACGAGGATCAGGTGGAGCTTACCCGGTCCTTCTTCGAGTTCCGCCGGCTGGCGCTCAGGATCATCATGCCCCTGTTCGAAAAGCTGAGCACCATGCCCTCGCGCAACCCGCCCCTGTCGGACCGGCTCCGGCTGCTCGCCCTGTGCCGCCCCCTGCCCCAGCAGGATTATGCCCTGGACGACCACGACCGGCTGTACATTGACGGCCCGCTCTGGCTGGGGGAACCATCCCGGGCCCTGGAACCATTCCATCTGCTGGCCCGCACCGAGTGCTACCTGCACCAGGATACCCTGGAGGCCGTGGAGGCCACCCTGGAGGGCTGGAACGAGTTCTACATCGCCGAGCACCGCCGGGAGCTGGGCCGGCTCTTCCTGACCCTGTTCGACGAAAGCATCCGCCAGAACAACACCGGGATTGTGCTGAGAAACATGCGCACGGTGGGTCTGCTTCAGCGCTACCTGCCCGGCTTTTCCGATATCAAGGGCCGCATTCACCTCAACGCCGACCATTCCTACACGGTGGACGAGCACTCCTTCATGGTGATCGACATCCTGCAGGGCCTGAGCCTGATGGGGGAAGTGATGCCCCTGCCCGGCAAGCTGTCCATGCGCACCGATTACGAAAAGCTGAAGGACGCCGCCGGGCTGCTGAACTTTTCCCGCAAGTACGCCATGGAGCTGAGAATCCTGGACAAGATCGCCCTGTTGCGGGTCGATCCGGCCGCCCGCCCCTTCTTCCGGTACATGGACGAGGTGCGCAGCAACCGGCTGGAGTATCTGGTGGAGGCCAACCTGCTGGAGCACGGCTACGAAACCTGCATGGCGGCCATGACCGAGATCGAGAAACTCCGCAACCAGATGGACGAGCTGATCCGGGCCTACCGCAGGCTGGACCTGTCCGGGCAGCGGCTGCTGGTGCTGGCCGGGCTGCTGCACGACCTGAAGAAGCCCGCGGTCAACCACGATGAACTGGGCGGGGAAGCCCTGCCGGAAGTGCTGGCACAGATGGGCCTGGAACTACCCCCGGAAGAGGTGAGCAGGCTGTCCTGGCTGATCAGCAACCATCTGGCCGTTCGCCCCCTCATGAACCGCATGGCCAGCGAGGGCAACGAGGCCATCTGGAACTTCGCCCGGGAAGCCGGGGACCTCCCCCTGGTGCGGCTGCTGATCGTGTTCACCTACGCCGACCGGGTAGCGGTCCACTTTGAACGCAACAAGAACTCCAACGATGCCATGGTGCTGGGGGGGATGCTGCAGGCCATCAAAGAGCTGGAATCGGAACGAAACTGACGCCTCCCCGGCCGGATACAGAATGCCTAGCCGGCTTTCTGGCGGTCCGCAATCGGTATTCCCCGCCGGGCCCACAGCAGAAACCCCAGCCCCACCAGGGCCGCATTCAGGATGAAGTGGAAGCGCAGCCCCAGCCAAGGCCCCATAATGCCGGCCAGCACCGGAGCCGCCCCATAGCCCAGCATCATCATGGAACTGCCCAGCGCGATGGCCCGGCCGTCCATGCCCGGCGGAGCCAGTTCCTTGATCAGCCCCACCACGCCCGGCTGCACAACCACCACCACCGCCCCCAGGGCCAGCCGGGCCGCCACCAGCAGCGGATAGCTCCCGGCCAGGGGAAAGGTCAACAGAACCAGGGCCGTCAGCCCCAGACCGATCATCAGCAGGCGGGCCGGTTCATAGCGGTCCAGCAGCCGCCCCCAAACCGGCAGGGCCAGCGTGCTGGCTACCGTCATGGATAGCGTAGTCACCCCGACCCAGGTATCCACCCGCAGCCCATCCACCTCCCGGGCTCCCCCGGCCATCTCGATCACCAGCAGGGCCACCACCGGGGTGCTGCCGAAAAAGGTGAAGTTGAACAGAAAGCTCAGGAACATCAGCAGACCCAGCCCCCGCTGCCGCAGGATCACCAGCGAATCGGCGATAAGGTGAACGCGGAATGGCTCCCGCGGGCGGACGTGTCTTTCCCGCACCAGCAACAGCGCCGCCAACCCGGCGGTGAAGCTTGCCGCGGAACTGACCCAGAACAGATCCCGATACGAGGGCAGCAGGCTGGCCAGATAGGCCCCCAGGGCCGGGCCAAGGCTCACCCCGATAACCGAACCGGTCTGCAGGGTGGAAAGGGCCAGCCCCATCTTCTTCTGGGGGGTGTTGGCCGCCGCCAGTGACAGGGCCGCCGGAACATAACCGTTGGTTATACCCACCAGCATGAACAGGGGGATGAACCAGCCCAGGGAGGGGGCCAGGTTCATCAGGGCGAAACCGGCGGACATGCCGAAACCGGCCCGGAGCACCATGGAACGCCGGCCGTAGTGATCGGCAAAGGCCCCCCATACCGGCCCCAGCAAAGTGCTCATCAGAAAAAACAGCCCCACCAGCAGACCCACCGCCGTTTCCAGCTCCATTTCGGTGCCGGTCTCCAGCACCATCATGGGCAGAAACGGGTAATAGGTGGAAAACCCCGCCGTATTGCAGAAATTTCCCAAGGCCAGGGCGGCCATGTTGCGGCGCCAGAAGGGGTATTCTTCCTGGGAAGAAGTCATGGCTGCTGATCGCCCTGGAAGTGCGGGAGCGGCAGGCTCCGGTGAAGGAAAACATATTGTGGCGCTGTCAAAGGCCTCCCCTGATATTCCAGGGCCGGCGCTTGCCTTGTCAATCACCCGGGCGTCTTTTATTTTTCAGCAGAAGCTGTTTTTTCCCCAACGATGTTTGAGCCAAACACCACTTGCAGGTATCATATAAATGTTTACCCGTGACCTCCGGCAGGACCATTCCGCCGGACAAAAGACAAATATTATCTGCCAAAGGAACCGACACATATGGAAAAGACCAGCTGCTGCACCCCTGCTAGCGAACAGGAACAATCCGTTGAACGCGACCGGCACCGTCAGACGGTGCGTGATGCCTATGCCCAGGTGGCTGTTTCATCAGACGAGGGTCAATCCTGCGGAACACAGAGCGGCTGCTGCGGTGTTTCCGATGACTCGGCCATCAATACTCTTATCTCCACCCGGCTGGGCTACAGCCAGCAGGATGTGGAGAGCGTTCCCGGCGGGGCCGACATGGGCCTGGGCTGCGGGAACCCCCGGGCCATCGCCTCTCTCAGGTCCGGTGAGGTGGTGGTGGACCTGGGATCGGGAGGAGGTTTCGACTGCTTCCTGGCGGCCCGCGAGGTTGGTCCCGGCGGTCGGGTGATCGGCATTGACATGACGCCGGAAATGCTTTCCAAGGCCCGCGCCAATGCCTCCCGGGGAAATTATGAAAACGTGGAGTTCCGCCTTGGCGAGATTGAGCACATGCCCCTGGCCGACGGCACTGCGGATATCATCATTTCCAACTGCGTTATCAACCTTTCGCCGGACAAAGCACAGGTATTCCGCGAAGCCTTCCGCATCCTCAAACCGGGTGGCCGGCTGGCCATCTCGGATGTGGTGGCCAGCGCGGAACTGCCACCGGAAATGCGCGCCGATGAAAAACTCATCGCCGGTTGCATCGGCAATGCCTCCCTGATTGATGACCTGCGGGAGATGATCTCCCGGGCCGGGTTCACCCAGGTGAGCATCCAGCCCAAGGAGGAATCCCGGGAGTTCATCCGCGACTGGGCTCCGGGAGTCAGGGTGGAGGATTATGTCGTATCAGCCACCATCGAGGCGATAAAGCCAGCCGGAGAAACCCGGCCGCGCTGTTGCTGAATGAGGCTTCGGCCGCCCTCCTCAAACGGACAATGCCTCTATGCGGGTAGACGAGGAGATATTTCTGTTCTGCCTGGCCCTGACGGCAGGCTGGGTGCTGGGCAGCTTTCTCAATCAGGTGGTTGACCGCAGTCCGTTCCGGGTCCGGAGTCCGTTACCGGGCCCCCGGGAACACCCCAGGGCGCCCGACGGCCGCCCCCTGACCCTGCTCCATCCCCCGCGTTCGGTATGCCTGACCTGCGGGACGTCCATACCCTGGTATCGCAACGTCCCTGTGTTGAGCTGGATATTGCTGCGGGGGCGCTGCGCAAGTTGTGGAGCCCAAATAGGCTGGCGCACCCTGCTGGTGGAACTGGCTACTCCGCTGGGATTTGCCGTCATCATTACCGGCTGGCTCCGGGAGGCCCTGGCGGCGGCACAGACAGCCGGGAGCCTGCTGGCCTGGAGCGGAGCCATGGTCGTGCTGCCCTGCCTGCTGGAAGGACGGCGGCCCCACTGGAGCGCCTTGCTGGCCCTGGCTCTGGGATTCTTTACGTCCCTGCCGCTGTTGCCGTAGGCGGGCAGGCCGGGCCGGGAAACAGGGCCGGGAGACAGGGCCTGGAAACAGGGATTGGTGATCGTGTTTTTTGCCTTGTTAAACAGGGAGGGCTATAAATCAATGAACAGCCCGGGGCGCCCCCCGGCAGATGAACCCCAGGACGCCGGAGAAAGGATGGCTCAGCGGATATTGCTGACACAACTGCGCCGCATCGGAGACGTGCTTATGACCACCGCCGCCACCGAGGCGGTGCGCCAAGCCTATCCCCAGGCCCGCATCTGCTACCTCACCGAGCGGCCCAGCGACATCATCTTCCGCTACGGAAGCCTAGTGAACGAGGTCATCATCTACCCCCGGGGACTGACAGCACGGCTCCGGACAGTGGCCCGGCTGCGCTCCATGAAGTTCGATCTGGCGGTGGATTTTTTCAGCAACCCCCGCTCGGCCATGATCGTCAGGGCCACCGGGGCTACCCGCCGAATCGGCTTCGACTTCCCCGGCAGGCGCTATGCCTACACTGACAGGGTGGCCCTGCCCCCCGGACGCACCTACGCGGCCCGGCACAAGGCCATGCTTCTTCAGCCCCTGGGCCTGACGGTACCCCAGCCCCGGCCCCTGGTCCGCCTGGGAGAGCCGGAGCGCGAATATGCCCGCCGGCAGCTCGACGAACTGGGAGTGCGCCCCGGGCAGCTGCTGGTGGCTTTCTCGCCGGTCTCCCGGCAGCCCTACAAGGTGTGGCCCGCGAAAAACTTCGCCCGGCTGGCCGATATCCTGATAGAGCGCTATGATGCGGTGGTGCTTCCCCTGTGGGGGCCCGGAGAGGAAAAGTTCATAGACGACATGCGCCTGGCAATGCACCACGCCGCCCTGCCGGACTACCCCATACCGGACCTGTTGCAGATGGCGGCCCTGATGGAAAAAGCGCACCTGTTCATCGGAAACGATAACGGACCCAGACATTTCGCCATGGCCGTGGGCACCCCCACCGTGGCTGTCTTCGGCAGGCCCCGGCCGGAAAGCTGGACCCCGCCCGACGACCCGGCTCACAGGGCCCTGGCTCACGATCCCGGCTGCAAGGATAACTGCACCTATCCCCGTTGCAGGCACCTGGCCTGCATCAACGAAGTGCCGTATCAGGCCGTGGAAGCCGAAACCGAAAACCTGCTGGAGGAGATATTAAAAGATGGCAGACCTCATTGACCCGGAACAGATTGTAAAGCTCCAGACAGCCGATGTGGAACGCTGGCATGCCGGCCCCATCGTGCTGGACCAGCGCGATGAACTGATGCTGCTGGTGGAGCAAAACCACGCCCGCAACTTTGAGCTCTGGCACGAGGAGGACAGGGCGCGGGACCCCGAGGCCGATGACAGGGTGATCGCCACGGTAAAAAGGGCCATCGACAAACTCAACCAGGCCCGGAACGACGCCATGGAGAAAATTGACGAACTGGTGCTGGCCCGGCTGGACGGACGCGGCCAGACCACGGAGGGCAGCCCCCTGCACTCAGAAACGGTGGGCAGCATCGTGGACCGCCTGTCCATCCTGTCCCTGAAGTGTTACCACATGCGCGAGCAGACCCTGAGAAAGGACGCCAGCGACGAACACCGCGAGTCCTGCCGGGACAAGCTGCGGGTGCTGGAAACCCAGCGCGCGGACCTGGCCGGAGCCCTGGGACGCTTTGCGGGGGAGCTGGAGCGCGGGGAAAAGGCCTTCCGGGTGTACCGGCAGATGAAAATGTACAACGATCCCAGCCTGAACCCGGTGCTCTACGATAAAAAACCATGAACATCGCCCCGGCATCAGGACGTGGACCATGGCCACCGGCGGTTTCAGCGACGCCGTTTGACAGGCGCATATGCCATGGATAACCTTAAATGAGTGAGATCACAGGAGTTTCACAGACCCGAAGGCCGATGGACAGGCCCAGGGAAAACACCAACCTAGGACCAACCTAACTTGAGCAGCGGATCACGATCCACATCCCGTCTGGACAAAACCTCCGAAGGCCCCCGGCAGGAGTTCAGGATCACATTTTTCAGCCCGGGTGAAAGCTCCGGACGCACCGTTCAGGCCGGGCCGGTGGACGCGGACGGCCATCACGAGGGCCTTCCCGGGTCGGTGCTGGATTTCGCCCTCAAGAACGATATCGATATTGACCATGCCTGCGGAGGATTCGCCGCCTGCTCCACCTGCCATGTGGTAATCCGCAAGGGGCTGGAAAGCTGTAACGAAATTTCCGATGACGAGGATGAAATGCTCGACGGAGCGCCCGGACTGACCATGAAGTCCAGACTGGCCTGCCAGTGCGTGCCCGACGGCAGCGTGGACCTGGAGGTGGAAATACCTGCCTGGAACCGCAACCTGGCCCGGGAGGAGCATTGAACACCATGAACATTATGCGAAGAAAACGGGTCCTGGTTACCGGCGGGGCGGGATTCATCGGGGCGCACCTTTGTGCCAGACTGCTCAGGGATGGCTGCGAGGTGGTCTGCGTGGACAACTTCTTCACTGGCACCAGGGACAATGTCCGGCCGCTGCTGGACCATCCGCACTTTGAGGTGCTGCGCCACGACATCACCCACCCGCTTTTCGTGGAGCCCGACGAGATATACAACCTGGCCTGTCCGGCCTCCCCCATCCACTACCAGCACGACCCGGTGCAAACGGTGAAAACCAATATCATCGGGGCGATAAACATGCTGGGGCTGGCCAAACGCACCCGCGCCAAGATTCTCCAGGCATCCACCAGCGAGGTGTACGGAGACCCCCTGGAGCACCCCCAGCCGGAATCCTACTGGGGCAACGTGAATCCCATCGGGCCACGCTCCTGCTATGATGAGGGCAAGCGCTGCGCCGAGACGCTTTTTTTCGACTACCACCGCCAGCACGGCCTTAACATCAAGGTGGCCCGCATCTTCAACACCTACGGCCCCCTGATGCACCCCAACGACGGCCGGGTGGTCTCAAACTTCATCGTCCAGTCTCTGCTGGGCAAGGATATTACAGTGTTTGGCGACGGGACGCAGACCCGCTCCTTTTGTTATGTGGACGACCTGGTGGAGGGACTGGTGCGGCTGATGGACAGCCGGGACGGCTTCACCGGCCCGGTAAACCTGGGCAACCCGGTGGAGTTCACCATGCTGGAACTGGCCGACAAGGTCATCGGGCTTACCGGCACCAAATCCGTGGTCCGTTTCGACCCCCTGCCCCAGGACGACCCCCGCCAGCGCAAGCCGGATATTTCCCTGGCGGAAAGGGAACTGGGCTGGAAGCCGCAGGAGCCATTGCAGGAAGGACTGGTCAAGACAGTGGATTATTTTCGGAAATTGCTTTCGGAAATCGAACACCCTCCCTGAAAACCCTTCCGTGAAGGCTCAGGAGGAACTCATCCGGATCGGCAATTTCAACTGAAACAGCCCCGCCCGTCTGTTTTACCCGGAAGGGGCGCATTGAACCTGCCAGCCGGCAATAGAAAACAAATTATTTTATCCAATACTTATCAAAACCAAGGATGGAACAACCATGAAAGAATCGTTTTTTAAGAAACTGATGTGCATGCACAGACAGTGGCACAGGGAATCCGACACCAATCATCTCCGGATGGGAAAGACCCGCTATGTGTGCAATTCCTGCGGCAAGGTGAAGTATTTCGACACCTGGGACCAGCCTTTGAACTTCCCTGTGGACAAGGCGGGTTAAAAAATAGCCGGGCCCAGTAATATGCCTGGCCCAGTATCAGGCCGGGCACAGTAATATGCCAGGACCAGTACTCGGGCCGGGCCGTAATGGGAGCGCCCACACGAGGCGTCATTTATTGAGGATGCCGTATCCAGGTGAATGGAGCGGCTTATCCGGCTGTGACGGAGAAAGCCGCAGCCCCCTCCCCCAGTCGGCGACCCGGATCGCCTGTTCCTGTATCAGCACCATCCGTTTGACCGGGCTGCCATAGCCCGAGTGCGCGCCGGCGAATCCCAGGGGGCCGAAGTACAGGCAGTCCGCCTGGGCGCGGTTGCTCAGCCGGAACAGGCCCTCGTCCAGGCTTTCCGGTTCACGCCCATTGACCAGGGGGGCAAAGTGGGCCCGCACGGAGCGGTAGCGGTTGCGCCCTTCCGGCAGGGGGGTGTACACATAGGTCCCCGGGTCCTCCACCACCGGTTTCCCATCCAGGAAAAACTCCAGTGACAGCTGATCGTTGTGGGCATGACCGCCGTTTCCGTTCTGGCCCACCGGCCCGCAGCGGACCGCCAGATATATCCGCTCGGACCGGAACACATACATCCCGAAGTCCGGGAAGGCCCGCCATTCAAGGTTGGTGCGCAAGTCCGCCCCCGGGGCGGCAAACTCCATCTCCCAGCGCTCCCCGTCACCGGCGGCCCGAAACTCCACCCCCAGCCGCTCCAACTCCTTTTCCCCGCCTTTCTCCCCCCTGCTTTTTAGCCCCGTGCCTTTCAAACCCGGGCCGCCGGGAGCCGCCCCGGCCAGGGGCGCCCGGTTATCAAACAGCCCCCTGACCAGGGCCGTCTCCAGCGCGGGCGGCTGCGAACCCCCAGCCGCGGAGGAGCCCCCGCCGATGGCGGTGTACGCGGCGAAATCAGGGCGGTCGAACAGCCCGTCCAGCACTGCCAGCAAATGCCGGTGATCCAGGTGCCGCTCTGCCCAGAAAATATCACCGCCGCCTGCCTGTGACTGCTCCGTGAGGTTGCCGAAGGATTTCAGAGCCGCCGGACGCTCAAGCCGGTCACAGGACAGGGTGAGCTTTAGCAGGCGGCCGCTGTCATTATCGCCGAACTGACTCACCAGACCGTCAGGACGGGTGATGAGCATGGTGAACTCCCCCATCCTGCGCAGGCGATCCAGGTACCAGGGCGAGAACGGGCTCAGCACTGCTCCTGGCGAAGCCTCCTGGAGGGGCCGCGGGGGCGGGCGCAGGGCCGGACGGACATTCCAGCGCTCATGGTCGTAATCATCCAGCGCCTGGAGTTTCTCCGGCGGAAGGGCCAGCGTCAGGGCGGTTGCCCAGGCGGCCAGTTCCGCACTCAGCCGGTGGTAGCTGGTCGAGGCCTCGAAGTTGCTTCCGTCCGGCCAGAACTGCGACTGCACCTCCGCCGGGAGTTCCTGCAGTGCGAAGGCCAGCCAGGTATCCGTAGCGGCGGTGCGGGGCAGATAGGCCGCGGCGAACAGCAGGCCGGTGATGTCCGACAGATAGTGATTCCCCCTCAGATCCGGCGACCATTCCAGGTTGGCGGCTATGTGCCGGCCATGATCCATGATTCCCCGCAGCAGGCTCTCCTCGAAGCCGTGGTCGAACCACGCCCCGCCCGCCCGGAACAGATCGAAGGCCACCAGCAGGTTGACCGCGCGGATGGCCACATCCATCGGACAGGCCCAGTTCACTCCGAACCGGGGCGGATTGGCCGCCAGAAAGTCCAGGGTCTCGTTGCGGAACTCGCTGAGCAGGGCCTCGCGGCCGGGCAGGCCGGCGGGATCATGGTGAGCCAGAATGTAGGCCAGGGCCAACTGAGGCAGGTGCTGCAGGCGGGCCAGTTCCCAGGGCACCTTCACGTCCACGCCGGGCAGGCCGCCAAACTCGATGTCTCCGTACCAGGTGCGCTCCGACCAGCGGAAACCCGATTTGAAATCCAGCTGCCAGTCCAGCGGAACATATCCCTCGCCCACCAGTCCCCAGATCTCCCTGGAGCGGGGCAGGGACGCCGCCGGGACCAACCCCGCCAGCCAGTCGCCCTTGCGGTCCGCCCGCACCGCAGGGCCTGATTCATGGCGGTGACCCTCCAGGCCCGCGCATTCCATGCCGTGGCGGACCTGCACCCAGCCCGAACCCAGCAGATCGAACCGGTGCTCCAGGTAGTTGGCGCAAACCCCGCCCAAGGCCTCGCGAAAAGGCTCCAGCGTCTCCCGGCCGGGGGCCTTGAAAAAAGAGGCCAGCCGGGGCTCGCCGGACAACGCCAGATAGCTGCCATAGGTGCTGCGGCCCGCGTCCTTGTGGCGGGTCCGCCAGTTGCGGGTTTTCAGCACCGAGCGCCACCACAGCTTATGGGCCACCACGGAAGGGGGCATGCTCAGCGCACGACGGATTTTTCTGGGAAGTGTGGATAGCATCAGCGAGATGGTCAGTTCCTGGTGATAGATGGTTTTTTCGGCGGCCCGATCACTTTTTTTCAGCCGTCATTTCAAATTCAAGCACCCAGATGATACCGCCTAGGTACCTGGAAAGAAAACTAAGTGGCATTTTCAACAATGCGTTTTTGATGAGCCAGTAGCGGAAAAACCTGATGTAGTATCCAATGCTGTCAATATGGAACCGGGCTTTGGAGTAGTATGGCCGACGCTGACAGTACACCCTGGACTCATCAAAATAATCCAGTGAGAACTGATTGAAAAACACCCTGTGAGTGGGATCGGTGATCATGTCGGGAGAATTCCAGTAGGGAACCCGGATCACGACTTTGGCCCCATCGGCGCAAACCCGGTGAATTTCCTCAATTACCCTGACGGTTTCCGGCAGGTGTTCCAGAAGATTGATCGCCTTCAGCT
>JAOUPZ010000314.1 GCA_029879595.1 Deltaproteobacteria bacterium
AGGACCACCCCCCGGCCGGCCACACCGCCGGGGTGCAACCGCCTATACAGGAGGCCGGCCCATGAAACTGCCGCTGAGTCTGGGATTAATTCTGCTGGCCCTGGCCCTGCTGGCCGTCATGGGCGCAGAGGGCCCCCATCGCACCATGCTGCTGGTGCTGGCCATGGGCATCGCCCTGTGGACGGCCTTCAGCCTGCCCCATCCCGGCCCCGGCCCCGGCGAGGATGGGGAACCCGGCCCCGGCGAGGATGAGGATGAGGATGAGGGACCAGACGCCGGCCCCGGCCCCGGAGAAGGGGACGGGGAGAAGCCGCGCGGGGATGAATAGCCGTTCAGTCCGCCCTTACCGGCTTGCCATGCCCAGCGGCAGGGGGGTGCTGGAGGTGGAAGGCGGCAGCCGGGGGTATTCCACCTGGGGCTGCCGGCCGGTCAGGGAACCCAGGAAGGCTACGATGTCCTTGACCTCGCTGTCTCCGGGGGTTTTATCCAGCTGGGCGTGGGCCATCACCCTAACCACCTCTCCCAGATCCGTGCTGCTGCCGGTGTGCAGATAGGGCGCGGTCAGGGCCACGTTGCGCAGAGTGGGCGACCGGAAGGAGTAATCCTCCCCCCCGCTGCCGGGTACGCCGCCCCGGCCCTTGTCCCCCGGGGGGAGATGCCTGGGGTCCGGGGGGTTGAGCTTGCCGAATATATGGTAGTCGTCCCCGCCGATGTTCACACCGTTGTGGCAGGTCACGCATCCCAGCTTCATGAAAGAACCCAGACCGCTTTTTTCCTGCTGGCTCAGGGCATCCTGCCGGCCTTTGAGGAACTGGTCAAAAGGGGAATCCGGCGTGATCAGGGTGGCCTCAAAGACCTCAATGGCGCGGGCCATATTATCGAAGCTCACCGGGTTTTTGTCTTCCGGAAAGGACTTCTGGAACCGGCTCACATATTCCGGGATGCTTTTCAGGGTATTCTCCACCCGCTGGGGGGTGTTGGCCATCTCCACGCCGGCCTGCACAGGGCCCTTGGCCTGGGTCTGCAGGTCCGGGGCGCGTCCATCCCAGAACTGGGCCACGTTGAAAACCGCATTCAGCACGGTGGGGGCGTTGCGGGGGCCCTTGGCCCAGCCGTGACCGATGGATCTGTCCAGGTTGTCGTCGCCGCCCATTCCCAGGTTGTGGCAGGTGTTGCAGCTTATCAATCCGCTGCCCGATAGCCGGGGGTCAAAAAACAGCATTTTCCCCAGTTCAATCTTTTCCGGGCTGGCCGGGTTTCCCTTGATAATGGGAGCCTTTGCGGGGATGGGCTTGAAATGCTGCCGGGCCTTGGCCAGCAGATCCTCCTGGGCCGACAGGGGGGATGTCGCCAACAGGAACATCGCCAAGTTCAGGATAAAAAAGGCTAGTCTTCCAGTCATGTTTCCTCAAAATAAAGTAATAATGTGTAACAGTTTGTTTCCCCGAAACAATTCGGCCCGGAATGAATTCATTCCGCCGGATATGTTTCCCGGATTGTGGACGTTCGGATTAAATGGCAGACCAGGGAGAATCGGAGCCTGCCCAAAGAGCATATTCAACACTGGGCAAATTTCTTTAAATTGGCAATAATTATATTCTCTGGCGAGGGATTTTTGTTTGCCGGTCCGGCTTCACCCTGCTCATGGCATGCCGTGAATTTTAATCGACATTGCCGGGTTGTCCGCCTTTCAACAATAGAAGAACACCCAAAAACAGGCCAAAAAAATCAGAAAAGCCCTTTTTCCCTGGAATTTGGTGCATTACTTGCTATAAATTGGGGGCATTAACGCCGGAAGGCCGGCCTCTCTATTGATCAGCATATGCGCCGCCTTTACCACATGCTTCCGGCAACGCTGTTGAACCTTTCCGCATGGATGCAACGGAACAGGTATGGTCGATCGTCTTGGAACACTGGTTGGATTCGTTATCGGAGTCTCCCTGATTCTTTTCGGGATAACCTGGCCGGATCATCAATCCAACTACTTTGTTTATACAATGAAGCAGTTTGAGCAGCGGGAAGAAGTCCTCAAGGCCCGCAATGCTCCCCGTGCAGAACTGGAAGCGCTTCAGAAGGAACTGAAGGAGTTCCAGGATTCCTTCCTGGCCGGGGTGGCTCGTTTTCTTGACCTGAAATCCTTTCTTATCGTCATCGGCGGCTCATATGCGGCCACGCTGATCGCCTTTCCATTCAGGAGAGCCATCGCCACGGTGGTCTATCTGGCCATGGTGTTTGCGCGTGAAAGACGGGACGAAGAGTTCTTTATAGTATATAATGCCATGTTGGAATTCGCGGAAATGCGGTTCCGCAACGAGATGATTCCCGATGAGAAGGTCGCCGCCATTCCCATATATTTCATGCGCGACGCCATCGAGAACTTCATCCAGGTGGACTGGGTTACCGAGGAGATGGTGGGCGAGATTATCGATTCGGAGATAGAAGCCTTCGACTACGAGCAGAACCAGGAAATCCGGGTGATGGAATACATGGGCCGGGTGGCTCCCGCCTTCGGGATGCTGGGCACGGTGGTCGGTCTGATCCTGCTGCTGGGCCGCGCCGCCGGGCCGGACAGCGATATCATCGCCATCATGGGGGGCATGTCGGTGGCCCTGATCACCACTCTTTACGGCGTGCTGACCTCGCAGCTGGCGTTTCTTCCCGTGGGGGCCAAGCTGGCCCGGAACAAGGAAAGCTACGTCAGGCTGTATGAAATGATCAGGGAGGGCACCATCTACCTGCACCGCAGGGAACGCCCCGACGTAATCGAGCAGGATCTGGCGATTTATCTTTCCAAGAAACGCCGGATGAAGCTCCGGGAAGAAAAACAGGCCGCGCTGGCCAGAGGTGATCTGGGGTTATAAGCGATGCCAAGGAAGTCACTGGTTGGAAAAATTACTGAAGAAACGGAAGCCGAATGGGTGGTTACCTTTGCCGACCTGATGGCTCTGCTGTTCTGCTTCTTCGTGCTGTTGACCAGCCTTTCCACCGCCCCCAAGAACTGCAACGGGCTGGCCAAGTACCTGGAGGAAAACAGGGAGGCCTACCGGAATTTTGAACTGAGGAACTCAAAGCTGGAATGCGTGATCACCCTGCCGTCGGACTATCTTTTCAGCAGCGGTGAGGACCGTGTTCAGCCCCGGGCCCTGAGGAGACTGACACCGTTGTTCCAGAAGATTAAGGAGCTCAAGGAGCATGAATCCGATCTGGTGATAGTGGAGGGCCATACGGACGATCTCCCCATCAGGACCAGGCGGTTTCCTACCAACTGGGAGCTTTCATCGGCCCGCGCCACCAACGTGGCCAACTATCTGCGGCAGGTGGGCATTCCGGGGCATAGGCTTTCTGTCAGGGCTTTTGCGGAGAACCGTCCTCGGATCCCCTATGAGGATATAACCGGAAACAAGATTCGCGGCAATGAACTGCGGGCGGCCCGGGGCAAGAACCGCCGGGTGGAGATAATCCTGGTTAATACACCGAAAGGTATAGAGGAATATGGCGTACTGTTCCAATAAAATATCCTTGCGGAATGCAGCCCCCCGGCCCGGAGGGGCACAAGGGAGCGCTGGCGCAACCCGGGCCCTGGGCATCTTCAGGCGCGGGGCGGTTTGCGCGCTGGTGCTGGCCCTGGGCTGGGCCGGTTTCGCGCCGGACGCCCGTTCTCAGGATGCGCCCTCTTCCAGCGCTGGTGTTCCCGTGCAGTCGGCTCCTCCGCCCACGGATTCCAACGTGGTGATAGACGAGTCGTTTTCCATCCGCCTGGACGAGGACCTGGTGCAGCTGGAGGAGGCCGTGGGATTGATCGCCGGCTCGCTGGCCCGGGTTACCGACAGGGTGAACTCCCTGGCCATCAACTCTTTTTACTTCGGTGGAGG
>JAOUPZ010000047.1 GCA_029879595.1 Deltaproteobacteria bacterium
GCCCAGCGAGGCCACCGCCAGCCAGAGTTGTTTTACGGCGGGTTGCTGGCTGAGAATCCAGCGCGCCCCCCCGGACAGACTGATGGTGAGTGCCCCCTGTGACATCTCGCACTCGGCCTGATCAGGATCAATTTCATCGAAGGCGTTTTCTATGGAGCTGTAGACGGCCAGCGCCCGCTCTCTGAAATCCTTCTCGCTTAATTCCTCGCTCATAAGTCACCAGGTGTTTTATTCTAATTGTGCTTTGCCGCCTCATCGGGAACCGGAACCACTGACCTAACGGAACGGCCATCGAGAAGGGCGGTGTTATCTTCAACGGACTGACTGCGGGCCCCATGCTGACTTCTCACCGGCCTGCCTACTATGACCAACGCCGGGCCCTCAAGGGCGGTTTCACCGCCCGGGCTATTTCAGTATACCTATCTTGCGGGCCTTCAACAGGGCGTGCTGGCGGTTCCGGGCCTGGAGCTTCTCATAGATGTTCTTGATATGGGCATGTACGGTATTGGTGCTGATGTTCAGCTCGCCCGAGCATTCCTTGTAGGAAAACCCCCGCTCCAGCAGTTCCAGAATTTCCTTTTCCCGGGCCGTAAGCAGAAACTCCCCCGGGTCTTCCGATTCCATGGCCCTGAACTCCACGAGCACACTTCTGGCGATGCGCGGGCTCATGGGCGCCCCCCCGGCCAGCAGATTTTTCAGGGCCGCGATTATATCCATTCCGGAGGCCCCCTTGAGAACATACCCCGCAGCGCCGGCCTTCAGAGCGGAAAATACCGTGTCCTTGTCCTCGTTGATGGTGTGTACGATTATATCGTACACAGGGCGGCTCGCCATGACGGCACGGATGAACTCCAGCCCGGACATGCCGGGCAGCCCCAGATCCACGATCACCACATCCACCGATGCTTCCGGCAGGGATTCAAGCGCCTCCTCCGCTGTGGCGAAGGTACACACCACGGTGAACCCGGGCTCGGCCTCCAGCAGCCTGACCACGCTTTCCCGCAGCATGGCGTCATCCTCTATCAAGGCAATCCTGGCTGTCATGCTTCACCGTTGCCGCGCCGGCTGTTGCTGACGGTATTTTCCGGCATCCCCTCGGTTCCTCCCTTTGCCAGAACGCTTTCCGGACTGGTTTGGCTTTCCGGCGCAGCCGCCGGTATATCAACCTTGATCAATGTTCCGTTTGAGTTTTCCACCTCAAAGGTTCCCCCCAGCATTTCACTGCGGTATTTCATGTTGGCCAGCCCCCGGCCCCTGGAGTTCCCATGGTTGAGCCCCTTGCCGTCATCCGCCACCTCCAGGGTGGTTCCCAGGGGAGAAACCCTCAGCGCCGCCCTGATGCTTTTTGCCTGGGCATGCTTCACCACGTTGGTCACCGCCTCGCTGAAAATTCTGTACAGGTTCACAAATAGCAGGGTGTTGATTTCCAGGGCTGGCTGCTCAATGGACTCCTTGAAGCTGAACTGTATTCCATGGGGCTCCGTCAGGGCTGCCCCGTGACGGCGGAGGTCAGCGACCGCCTTGTTCCAGTCCAGCTTTGTCGTGTCCAGACCCTGAATCAGCATTCTCAGCTCGTTCATGGCCTGCCGGGCCAGGCCTGTAATGGCATCCAGGCTCCTGCCAGCTCCTTCAGGGGCCTTCTCCCGGATTCCCGCTTCGCCCTGCATGACCATGTTCACCAGCAGGCCGCTCATGCCATCATGCAGGTCCCTCATAAGCCATTCCCGCTCGCTGTTTTTCAAGGCCAGCTCATGGGCCAGCAGCCTGATATTGCGGTAGGTGGTGAAATAATGATGCCCGATGATCGCCCCCATGCCCGCCGACATGCCTATCTCCCCCACCAGGAAGACCTCCGTATTCCAGTCGATGATTCCCATGATGGCCAGCAGGGTCAGCACCATGGGGATATACGATACAATCAGCACCCCCATGAGAAACCAGGTGTAGCCATCACGGCGCGAGGTGAAAAACCACAACAGGGACAGCATGAGAAAGGGCACCAGGGGAACCAGCAGCTTCAGGGTCTCGTAAAAGGCATACGGAACCGCGGCGGGAACAGCGCGCAGAATTCCCAGGACATAGACCACCAGGAACAGGGCAAAGAACGCTCCGTGGGCCAGGAATACCCGCCGGATCGCCCCCCAGCGGCCCCGGCCGAAAAACGCGTTGATGAATCCGTAGGGAGCCAGCACCATCAGCATCACCCCCGCCAGCCAGACATCGGTCCAAAAGGGGATGTCGTCCACCAGAAAGTATTTGATCTCTCCCTTGGGGCCCTGCAGCCCGGCACCCAGTGTGAACAGGGCGAACCACAGCAGCGGGCCGCTCCTGGTAAAAAGAGCCGTGCCCAGACAAAACACCCCGATGATAATGGGAACCAGGGTGATGATGAATTCATTGAGATGGAAATCGAAGATTTCCCGCAGGCTGTCACCGTGATTGGTAACGGCAACCGGCCCCCACAACCCGATATCCGTGTACTCGGACCAGATCCGGAAGTACACCTTCTTGCCGGCATCGGATGGAGACAGGGGGAAGCTGTGCACATACCCCCCGCCGAACCTGAATTCGCTGGGGGCGTCCAGGTTTTCCGTTCGAGTCTTCAGGATTCCGTCCAGGTATACCTCGACCTGGGTGTAGGGCTCCTGGAAAAACAGCCCGTCACCGGGGCCTATTTCGGCGGGAAGAGTGACCCTGAACCACAGGTAGTTGCGGCCCTCGCGGCCCGGAGGAAACCCCGGCCCCTGCACATGTCCCTCTCCCTGGGTATCGCTCCATTGTCCATCGTCATTTTCACCGGGCCAGACGAATCCCCCCCGGGAATCCCGGGGCAGGTCTCCCCAGCGATACTGCCAGCCCTTGTCAAGCTGGATGCCGGGAAGCTGGTGCCCTTGTGCCTCCGGGAGGCCCAGCTGCAACAGCAGCAAAAGCATCCCCAACGCTGAGAGGGTTTTCCTGGCTGTCATCCGCATATACCCCTGGACTGACAATGCTCGCACGGCGAAATTTTTCTCCCTGGGCTAAAGCTTATTCGATCATATCCGGCCTGAGTTCCCCAATCCGGCCGCCTGTAAAAGCCCTAACAGGCAAACATATGATCACCACCCATCCATCACCCGATATTTAAAACCAATATCAAATATCAGATATTAATCAAGTGAAACATGTTTTTATTTCACAGGCGGACAGTCCGGAGTCTCAAGCATTGACATCTGATACACAAAAAGGTTTTATTCCTCCGGTAAATGAATAAACGAGGCTGCCAAGGCCCACCCGCCCAGAAGCGAAGACCCCGCCAATACCGGCCCAGACGGTTTTGGCGGGGGGTTCTGAACAGGCGCTTTGAGCACTCCCAGATAAAAATCAGGGAAAAGTTTGTTTTGGGATTTGTTTGTATCGCTCATACGGGATATGTTAATTGAACCTGATTGAAAATGAACATGAGGGATGACCACGGAAAAGTCCTGGTATAAGCCATTGCCGAACCAGGGCGTCCGTGAAAGACCAACCTGTCTGAATAATTGATGAGCACCGACAAAGAACCTCCAAGTCCCGGCCGTTTGCCGGATTCACCAGCAAGGAATCTCAACCCGGAAGCTGGAACCGCAGGGAGCCCCAGGCCTTCCCTGACCGGTTTGGGCCGGGAAGTGCTGCGCCTTCATCGGCAGAAGGCCATTCTGCGTCCGGTGGACTGCCCGGGGCTGATCCGCCCGGATGATGCAACCGTGCGCCACACCGCCTCCGCCGCCTTTATAACACGCCCGCAAGGCACTCAAATGGGGGGGGGAACCGCATGACGATTCCACTGGAAGTACCGGTTCTTGAGTTGATCGGAATCGTCGTTTGCTTCATCTTTTCCGGTTTTTTCTCCGGTTCGGAAACAGCCCTGACCTCACTTTCCGATGTCCGGCTTGAACAGATCATGGAGCGAAATACCCGCACGGGGAAATCGCTTAAAGTCTGGCGCAAAGACCCCAACGGTGTTCTCACGACCATCCTGATAGGCAACAACCTGTCCAATATCACCGCCAGTGTGCTGGCCTCCGATCTGGCCTCGACTTACTTTTCCCCCGGCAGCAGCATCCCCATCGCCATCGGCGTGATGACCTTCCTGTTGCTGTTCTTCGGTGAGATAACGCCCAAGACTATCGCCCGCAGCCATGCCGAGACTCTGGCTCCGCTGCTGATGGCCATGGTGATGATTTTCCACTACCTGTTCTTCCCCCTCACCTGGGTGCTGACCAAGTTTGTCCGGATGATGATCATCCTGACCGGTGGACGCCACGGCAGGAGGAGACTCACCGAGGAGGACATTGAATTTGTGGTGAGCCTGGGGCACAGGCAGGGGGTGCTGGACAAGGACAAGGAGAACCTGCTCTCCTCGGTGTTCGAGTTTACCGACACCACCGTCAGGGAGATCATGGTTCCGCGGACAGAGTTGGTGGCGCTGCCTTTGGAGGCCCCCTTTGAAAACGCACTGGAACTGGCCCAGCAATCCGGATTCAGCCGGATACCCGTCTTTGAGGGCTCCCTGGACAAGATAGTGGGCATCTTCTACACCAAGAGCCTGATCACCCCTCCCAGTAAGGAACAGCGTGACACCTTTCTGGCCAGCGTGATGCGCCCCCCTGTTTTCGTTCCGGAGTCAAAGAAGATCAGCGAGCTGTTGAAGATGTTTCAAAAGGAGCATATGCATCTGGCCATCGTGGTGGATGAGTTCGGGGGGACGGAGGGCATCGTTACCCTTGAGGATATCATCGAAGAGTTGCTGGGCGAGATTCATGATGAATATGACGTGGCCACGGACCGCCTGGTGAAGATCGAAGAGGGGGAATACAAGGCAGACGCCCGAGTGGAAATATCGGAGCTTGAGGATGAACTGGACATCTCTTTCCCCGATGACCGGGATTACGAAACCCTGGGTGGGTTCCTGATGGAAATTTCAGGGGAGGTGCCCTCCAAGGACTGGGAACACGAATTCAACGGCTTCAGCTTTCAGGTGACAAACTCCGACCCCCAGAGGGTGCTGGATGTACGGATATCCCGCGTGGAAGCCCCGCCGGAGGAAGGCCAGCCCCCTGCCCCTGAGAGTCAGCCCGATGCCGAGGCGTCCTGATACGTCGCGCAAAGACCGGGCCCGTAACATGCGACCCTGCCAGCTTTGACACACGATGATTCCCCTGTGATTTTTTTTACGGGATGGACGGGATCGGATGCTTCATTCAAGTGTTTCCTTCAAACGCTACCTTAAAAACCTTACATAGCCCCTGTTACCCACGGCGTTACCAAAGGGGCCTACCCATTGGGCCTTACCATTGGGCATTTCCCTGTGACGAGATGGTGTGGCTTTGCAAAGATGATTTGCTGTGTAGCTTCGCTGTGTAGCTTCGCTGTGTAGCTTCGCTGTGTAGCTTCGCTGTGTAGCTTCGCTGTGTAGCTTCGCTGTGTAGCTTCGCTGTGTAGCTTCGCTGTGTAGCTTCGCTGTGGGATTTATCGTGGCTTTCTGCTGCTGGCGCGCTGCCAGCATTGTGCGGTACAACGGTGCGGTACAACGGTGCGGTATAACGGTGCGGTATAACGGTGCAATACGAGGATGCGTTCTTAGGGTGCAAACTTCAGGTGTGATCTGATGATATGATCTGAGGGCGTACGCTGATTGCCTGGCCGCGCCAAGGGGCCATTGCCCGGAACCGCCCTGAGGGAAGCTCCGGGAACTGGATCAGACTTCGGGGGTGATCGCGATGAACTTGCGGTTGTTCCGGGCCTTGTAGAACTTCACCACGCCATCCGTCAGAGCGAACAGGGTGTAGTCCTTGCCGGTGCCCACGTTGTCCCCGGCATGATAGGTGCTGCCGCGCTGGCGCACCAGTATGTTGCCGGCGCGGATGCGTTCCCCGCCGAATTTCTTCACCCCGAGTCTCTTGCCGATCGAATCGCGACCGTTCCGGGAACTTCCCCCGGCTTTCTTGTGTGCCATTTCCTGCCTGCTCCTGAGATGTTCTGGCGGGATAGTCCCGCCCGCTTATTCCGCCCCGGCTTCGCTGGCGGGTTTTTCCGCCTTGGGCTTGGCCGCCTTGGCTCCAACGTCAATGGAATCTATCCTGATACGGGTCAGTTCCTGCCGGTGGCCCCTGGTGCGGCGGTAGTTCTTGCGGCGCTTCATCTTGAACACGAGCACCTTGGCACCCCGGACCGCGCCCAGCACGGTCCCCTTGACCTTCGCGCCCTTGACGAATGGCACCCCCACCTGGATGTCCTTGTCCTCGTTGTTGACCAGCAGTACCTGATCGGTTTCAAAGGCGCTTCCCGCCTCCAGGCCCAGGCTGTTCACCTGGATCACTGCCTGGGGCTGAACCCGGTATTGTCTACTGCCGGATTTGATAATGGCGTACATCGGTTGCTCCGTCCTGCAAAAGGCGCGTTTTCCTGAGTTATAGAACGTTTTCCCGCCTTTCCGGCGGGTGGGTAAATTCAAATTTTATCCCACACAATCTCCGTGTCAACCAAAATTGTCGGGAAATTCGATCGAAAGGGATTATACAGCCCTCCGGAAGCGGTATTCCCATCACAAATAACACCATATTTTCTCCATTAAAACTTACTACCCGCCCGAAAATCATCGTTTAACATGAAATACGTTGATAACTGACGTGTATCAATGGAACGAGGCCGCCGGCCCGGCAGAAACAGGGCCGAAAAGACGCTCATTCCGGAGGCACTCAAACTGGATCCGCCCGAAAGGGCAAAGCATTTTTCCTATAATAACAAGAGAAAAGACTATGAACACGAAAGGATTAAGAGGAAAGCTGATGCTGGTGGCAGGGCTTCCGGTAGTAATGCTGCTTTTATTTTCAACAGTCCTGATATGGATGAGTGTCAACGACATGCAGAGCATAAGGGGCTTTGCCAGGCTGGTGGAATTTTCCGGCACCACCTCGGACCTGATCCACGAATTGCAGAAAGAGCGGGGCTTCTCGGCCGGATACGCCAATTCCGGCAGGAAACAGTTCGTCAGTGAACTTGCCGCCCAGCAGGAAGCTACAAACGAGGCCCTGAAACGCTTCGACTCCCAGCTAGGCGTTCTGGACATGGCGTACGCCGGCGAGGAATATACACGCGATATACAATCGGCCCGAAAAGAGCTGGAGAACCTGGATGACATGCGCCAGAAAATCAGCTCCGGGAACATCAGGGGTGCCGAACTGATTCCGTTTTTCAGCGGACTGATCGACAGACTGCTGGAATCCGTGCTGTTTCTGGCGCTAAGCAGCCCGGACGCCGAACTGGGCCGGAGCATGTTCGCCTTCAAGGACCTGCTGCTGGCCAAGGAGCTTTCGGGTATTGAGCGGGCCGTGCTGACAGGAGTATCCAGCCGCGGAACGATATCGGTGAGCGAATTTGTGCGGTTTACCGAACTGGCGGCCCTGGAGCAGCAGAAGCTGGACTCCTTCCTGGGGCTGGCTGGAGAAGGCGTCAAGGACCATTTCCAGACCGGATTCAAGGGGGCCGCCATCGAAAGCGTGGAGCAGATGCGTGAACAGGTCAGGGCCAAGTTCGCCAAGGACTCCCTGGTAAATGAACTCCAGACCCTGGTGGGTTATGGCGGGCTGGTGCACCAGTTTAAAAACTACGTCATGCGGGGCGACGAAAAATACGCGGCCCTTGTCTTGGAAAAGCATCAGGAATCCAATGCCCTGGTGGACAGGTTTCTAAAGCTGCCCCATTTGACCCCGGTAGAAATCCGGCACATGGAAACCATCCGTGAAACGCTGGCCCTGTACCGGGATCAGTTGGAAAAGGTGCGGGGACTGCTGGCGGCGGGAACCCAGGTGAAAACCATCGACAATGCTGTCGCCGTGAATGACGGCCCGGCGCTGGCGGCTCTGTCCGAATTGTCGCAGGGCCGCGTGGCCATTGAAGCGTCCAGATGGTGGAAGCACTCCACGGACCGCATAGACCTGCTGAACGATACCGGGCGTTTCGCGGCGCAGAATATCATCACCGAGGCCGACCGGAAAAGTTCGGAGGCCATGATGATCTTCGGGGGAGTCCTGATCGCCGCCGGCCTGGCTATCGCAATCACTCTGCTGGTGACCTTGCGCACCAGCCGCAGGCTGATTGGCAGCGTAACCGAAATCATCAATCATATAAACGGAGCCGCGAACCAGATTCTCAACGCTTCCTCGCAACTGGCCGGTTCCAGCCAGATGCTCTCGGCCGGAGCCTCCCAGCAGGCGGCCAGCCTTGAGGAGACATCCTCCACCCTGGAGGAGATGAGCTCCATGACCTCGCGCAATGCCGATAATGCCAACGAGGTGGCCAGGCTTTCCCAGACCGCCACGACTTCCACCGCCACCGGCACGGAAAGTCTGGAACGCATGCTGAAGGCCATCAGCGAGATCAAGGAATCATCCGACGAGACCGCCAAAATAGTTAAAACGATCGATGAGATCGCCTTTCAGACTAATCTGCTGGCCCTGAACGCCGCCGTGGAGGCCGCCCGTGCCGGTGAGGCCGGCCGGGGGTTCGCCGTGGTGGCCGAGGAGGTGCGCAGCCTGGCCATGCGCAGCGCCGAGGCGGCCCGCCAGACCAATCAGATTATCGAGGACTCCCAGGGCAAGGCCGAGCGGGGAGTGGTGCTTGGCGAAGAAATGAGCACCGCCCTGGACGAAATTGCGCAGTCCATCATCAAGGTGAATCAGCTTATCAAGGAGGTGGCCACGGCCAGCAACGAACAGGCCAAGGGACTGGGGCAGGTTAATACGGCCCTTTCCGAGATGGACAAGGTCACCCAGGAAAACGCGGCCAGCGCCGAGGAGAACTCCGCCTCCTCCGAAGAGCTGTCCTCCCAGGCCCACAGCATGGCCGAGGTGGTGGCGGATCTCTCCGCGATCGTCCTCGGTCACCGGGAACTGGGCCAGGATGGACAGAATGGCGCGGATGTTCAAACCCTTTCCGGCGACAGGCTGACGGACCAGAGCCGGATGCTTCCCCACCGGCAGCTCATCCCGAGCCCCGGGCGGGATGAATGGGATGATGAAGAGCCCGAGCAAGAGCTTGAGGCGGAAGAAGACCAGGAACGCTCATTCGGCCCCAAAAGTTCACACGGCCGGGAACGCTGAACCCTCGCCACCACTCCCCCGGCCTTTGGGCCGGGGGCTCCCCTCCAGCCGGCACCCGGCTTCCCCGGATCATCCCCGCTCCCCACGGGGCAGGCTCATCAAAGGTCTGCCACTAAAACCGGCACGCCCCTGTTGCGGGGGAAGAAGCCAACTTCACCGTCCCAATAGGGTTGGGGGAAAGCATCCCCGCTCACCGGTTATTTGGAAGGCCGTTTTCAAGCCGCCGGAGCCCTTTTCCCAGGGAAAGTCCCCTGGTTGGTGTTCGCCTGCCCTTGGTGATAGGCTTATGCCGGTGTATCAAGGGAACCGCGGTACGGATCAATCCTTTGCGGAAAAAAGCCATGGAAAACAAATCCCTGTGGAAAGTTCTGAACAGCCGGGAAAGAATCGGCTGGGTTATATACGACTGGGCGAACAGTGCCTTTGTGCTGTGTGTGATCACTGTTATCGGCTCGGCCTATTTCGTGGCCCGGTTTGAGTCAGCCGCCCAGGAGGCAGGCGGATTGATGCTGGGCCCCTCTCTGGCCATGGATGTGGGCGGGATGAGACTTACCGCCGAGGCGGCCTGGTCGCTGCTGATCGGTTTTTCGGCCGCCTTCGTGGCCATCTCCTCGCCGTTCCTGGGCTCCATCGCCGACCGGGGGGGGTGGAAGCGCCAGTTTCTGGCCGTGTATTGTGCCCTTGGCGTGGCGGCCACGCTGGCCCTGTGGTTTCCCATGCCCTGGTGGGCCGTGGGGCTGGCCATATTGCTGGGCAACATCGGCTTTGAAGGGGGCAACGTTTATTACAACGCCTTTCTGCCCCACCTGGCCCGGGGGCGCGAGCAGGACTCCCTGTCCAGCATGGGATACGCCTTCGGATACCTGGGCAGCGTGATGGTGCTGATCGCGGCGCTGATATTTTTTGTTCCTCCGCGGGGCGAGGTGACAGACTCGTTTCTGATGGTGGGCCTGTGGTGGGGGGGCTTCGCCCTGCTCAGCCTGGCCTGGGTGCGGGATTCGAGTGTGTCCAACACCCGCAGCTTCGGGCAGTTGGCCTCCGGGTCCTGGCGTGAGGTCACCACAACCATCGCGCACCTGAAATCACACCGCGACCTGGCGGTGTTCCTGCTGGCCTTCCTTTTGTACAACGATGCCATCGCAACCCTTATATCCAACGCCACCCCCTTCGCCCTGGAGAACATCTACCTGGACGAGGCCCTCACCCAGAAAATCACGCTCAATGAACTCATCCCGGCGATAATCATGATCCAGGTGATCGCTTTTCCCGGTTCCATTCTTTGCGGCTGGCTTTCCCTGAAGTTCGGCGAGAAACCCACCATCTACTTCACAATCGCCGTGTTTCTGGTGGTGGTGATCCTGGGTCTGTTCATTAACAGGGTGATGGAGTTCTACTTCATCTCCGTCCTGGTGGGGCTGGTGCTGGGAGGCTCACAGGCCATCAGCAGGGCCCTGTTCGCCGCCATGGTGCCTCCGGAAAAATCCACCGAGTTCTTCGCGTTTTTCGCCCTCAGCTCCAAGTTTTCCGCCATGCTCGGCCCACTGGTCTACGGGGGGCTGCTGTTGCTGACGGGAGACACCCGGTTGGCCATCATGTCCCTGTCGGTGTTTCTGGTTGGCGGCGGAATAGTCCTGTTTTTTGTGAACGTGGAACGCGGACGCAAAGGCGGCCCCGGAGAACGGTTGGCCCAGGACGGGGTCTGAGAACACCATGGGAAACCACCAGGACAGGACAATGGCAACCCGCACCCATCGCCTCCGGGTCGCTCCGGAGGAGGAGATCGTGCTGGACTGGACGCCTCCGGCCCGGTCCGCAAATGGCACCCCGGCACCGGTGGCGGTATTCGTGCACGGCCTGGGTTCAAACCGCCAGGGGACAAAGGCCCGCACGTTTCAGACCCTGTTCACCGGCCGGGGCTGGGGCTACCTGGCACTGGACCTGCGTGGGCACGGGGACTCAGGAGGCGGCATGAACGGCCTGACCCTGACCCGCTGCCTGGAAGATCTGCAGGCGGCTCTGGACTGGCTGGCGGGCCACAGCCGGGATGGCTCTGCCGGCTTCTCCCCGCCCCTTCTTATCGGCTCCAGCATGGGAGCGGCCGTCATCGCCTGGCAGCATGTTAAACAGCCGCAAAGCGCGGCCGCCCATGTCATGATCGCCCCGGCGCTCACCTTCCCCCGGCGCTTCTTCCAGGTTCTGGGGCGGGAGGCCCTCGATGAATGGCGCCGCGATGGCACCCGCGCCTTCAGCAACCAGTGGATGGAACTCCAGCTGGATTACACGCTTTTGGAGGATGCCGAGAACTACCCCCCGGAAATTCTGGCCGAGGAATACAGCCTGCCCACCCTTTTGATACATGGCATGCAGGATGAATCGGTGGACTGGCAGGGCTCACTGGATTTCGTCCGGAGCTCCCCCTGCCCGGAGCTGGACCTGCTGCTGATAAAACAGGGAGACCACCGGCTCACGGATCACAGCGAATATCTGTTCCACGCCATGTGGAGCTGGCTGGAGCAGCGGATGAGCATGACGCAACCAGCCGGCCCAGAGCCATGGGAACAGGAACTCGCCCCGGAATAGGACCCCTCCCCTGAGCGCGGGGGAAAACTGGCGCTTCATCCGGAGTTGATATCGAATTGGTTTTTATATATTAATAGAAATCCTCCTGGGGGAGGGGCGGCCCGACAGGGCCTTTGGATAGATAGAAAAGTTACAAAATAATTTGGCACCAGACGGCCAACAATGTGACGGGGAAGCCCTGCGGCTGAATCTCCCTATGGCGGGCCGCCCCATCCCTGGGCCCGCCTGGGCAGAGGCCAGGGAGCCATGATGGCACAACAAAGGCAGGGAGCCTTTGGGACAGGGGTTGTCCGTGCTGGCAGCAGCCAGCCGTGGAGCAATGTAGACAAAGAGTGGGTTTTCCCAAAAAAACAAAACCTTCAGCATTATCTGAAAGGCAACCATGAAGAAAACCTCTTTACTGATCCTTTTTTCGTTGGGCCTGTTCTGCCTGCCGGTCCGGGCCCAGCAGCCTATACAAATAGAAAAGATACCCTTCAAGCCATCCTTGGACGGCATGGATACCGAATGGTCTTCCGTTCAGGCAGTGGAAATCCCGGTGAATGGCCCCCTGACGGTTGGTAAAGTCATCATGAAAGCCGGGATATACGGGAAGGAGGTGTTTTTTATCTTCAAGTGGGCCGATACCACCCATGACACCCTGCACCGGCCATTTGTGTGGAACGAGGAAAAGCAAAGATACATCGATGGCGACCAGCGCGAGGACAGGCTGGCCATGCAGTGGGAAATGTCCGGAGACTTCACCCACGACTGGCAGTCGGGCAAGTCCTTCATCGCCGATATGTGGCACTGGAAGTCGGCCCGTTCCAACCCCATCGGGCTGGCCCATGACAAGATAATCAACATATCCACCAACCCATCCCGCAAGGCCATCCGCATCAAGGGAAAGGGTGGCCAGTCGATTTATATCAAAAGGGATTCCGATGATGGAGATATCTACAAATCCGAACGCGTTAAGGACGTAAGGCAGGACGATGTCATGCTCCGCTACCACCTGCTGAGCAATCCCAAGGGTTCCGTGGCCGATGTCAGTGCCAAGGGAGTCTGGCAAAATAATGAATGGACACTGGAACTCAGCCGAAAACTGAATACCGGGCAAAAGGATGACGCCGTGTTCATCCCGGGAAAGACCATCAGGGCCGCCATCGCCATTTTCGACAGAACAGGCGGTGATGAGCACAACATATCGGACACCCTGGTATTTCAGTTCTGAAAGCCATCCGGGAGCCCTGCCCAGGTTTTTTTTAAGGATTCAGCCGCCCCAGGTTGCCCAATGCCGGGGAGGTCTGTTCGCCACCGTTCTGATGACATGACATTTTTGTCAGGATGGAGCCAATCCGCATGACATGGGCAACGCTTTGATGTAACAGGGTTTTTGCGAGGATAACTTTCAGCATGACAAAATGTCAGGCGAAACCGAAAAAATACTGATCTGAAAACCGCTTTTCTG
>JAOUPZ010000315.1 GCA_029879595.1 Deltaproteobacteria bacterium
GGGCCGAATAACCAGGCCAATCTTGTCCTTGTCATAGATATAAGTGGCATCGGGGTTGGAAGTGACCAGGTAAATAGTGCCCGTCTTCTCCTCGCTTACCGTGGGGGCGATGCCATCGTTGTCCACCACGATGGGGTTACCCCACCACTTGGCCGGCATGCTGGTGTATATGTCCTCCGCTCCGTCATTGACTACCAGTGAGTTTTCCAGCCAGGTCGCTCCATCAAAATCAATCAGGTCGGACAGATATTTGCCATCCTGCAGGCGCTTTGAATAAAAGACCAGATTGGGGCCCGCATCGTCACAAACCCATTCAAAGGCTCCCAGGGTGTCCGAGCCGCTTAGGTTGGCGCAGGGGTTGGCGGCGGTCTCCAGGCTGGTTTCGATCATGCGGATTTCCCCGCCGTGGACGCAGGCCTCGTATCCACCGGTTTCAGAGCCGTCGCAGGGAATATCCTGGGCTGAAAAAACGTCGTTTCCGTCGTGTTTCACATAATCCATCCAGTTCAGCCCGTTTGCATAGAGCGACTGGGGGAAGAAAACATAAAGGTCGCCTTCTGTGCTTGCGGTGGCATCATGGGCGGAAACTGTCATTACAACTATTTTGCTGGTTCCCTCGCCCTTGTTAATTTTCAGATAAGAGCCTGTGATTTCACCATAAACTGTCGTTTCATCACTGGAAGCAACGCTGTACGAAAGAACATCTCCGATATCCACTTCGGTGAAATGCTGGGACAGATCCACCAGAAGGGGGAAGTCTCCGGAAACCACCGCCAGTTTGGGAAGCGCCGGATCAAGCAGAGGGGCATCGTTTGTGTTGATGACCAGTATGGTGCCTTCCAGGACGTCGGAAGCGCCATTTTCGGCGGTCACGGTGATGGTTATGGGGTTTTCCCCGACATGCTCATTTAGCGGCAGGCCGCTTAGTTCCCCGGTATCCGGGTCGATGCTCAGCCATTCCGGCCCCGCCAGCGTGAAGATCAGGGCGTCCCCTTCCTCATCGGTTGCAGCGATGCTGGTGTTGGAATAGGGTGTGTCCTCGGTGGCGTCTGCTGGCAGGCCGGTGATCACCGGGGGGTCGTTTACGCCTATCACATCCAGGGATACCACTATCTCCGCGGTGTTGTTGCCTGCCTCGCCCGAATCGTCCACCACCTTCACGGTAAAGCTCAGGCCAGTAGCCTCATCGGTGTAAAGCGGAGTCCCGCTCAGTTCTCCGGTGTCCGGGTCAATGCTGATCCAGCCGGGGTTGTTGATCAGGGAGTAGGTGAGGCTGTCTCCGTCAACGTCGGTTCCCGTCATCTGAAAAGAATATGGCGTATCCTCCGTGGCGTTTACAGGAGTTCCGCTGATTTGCGGCGCGTCGTTTATGGGGGTTATGGTCAGGTTTACGGTGATCTCGTCGCTGTCAGCGGCACCGTCATTGGCAACAAAAACAAAGCTGTCCGCACCGAATTCATCCGGCCCGGGCGTATAGACGGCCTGTTCTCCACTTATCGCCAAGGTCCCTTTGGCTGGGGGGGCCTTCAGGACAAAGGTGAAACCGGTCTGGCCGTCCACATCCGTGGCGCTCAGGGCAAAGTTGATGGCCTCACCATCCTCAGCAACTGACGAGGGGCCGGAGAAACTGGCTACGGGAGCATCGTTCACCGCGTAAATGTTTATGGTGACCTTGGTTTCATTGCTGTTCAGGTCGCCGTTTGAGGCAATGTAGGTGAAAAAGTCTTCCCCGTTTTCATTCGGATTGGGCGTGTAAATAATAACGTATTGGTCATCCACCATATACAAGGTGCCCAGGGTCCCTTTTGTCGGCTCTGTGATTATCGCAAAGGACAAAGTGCGGTTTGCCTGGTCAAACGCTCTCAGCACTATCTCCAGTCCGGATGTATCCTCGTTACAGATCTCAGCCTGGTTTGCGGTGATAGGCGCTGTTTCGCTAGGCATGGCTTCACTGCCACCCCAATCACCGCAGGAAAGCAGGGTGCTAAGGATGAAAAGATTAAGTGCCGCACGCATCAGTTGAGCCGGCCTGAACATGGCGGTCTCCTGTAGTACTTTTGTTCTGTTGGTTTTATTTACCCCTGTGTTCCGCGTGTTTTGTCTTCGGAGTTCAACACCCTGAAAACGTATTGTTTTTTTTATTACGAAATCCAGGAAAAGTCAAATATTCATGCAAATTCAAACTTAAAAAATTTATAAAGTACGCTGAACCACTCAATGCCAAAAGACAGATCAGTTAACAACGCTCACTTAACGGCGCCGGAACGAGGTGCCAGAAGACCTTGCATTGAGAAACAGGCGTTGACGGACATTCTCAGGGATACAGGTCTACAGGGATACAGGGATACAGGGGCACGCGGGCAAAGTTACGTCCACTGGTATGATGAAGAACTGGCAGAATAAATAATTTCATAAAATGGATTGTTAACTACCTGGGCCATGATTAATGAGAAGGATTTTCGAATGAAAAATTCCAAAATGCTGTTTACTTTGTCACTCAGTTAGTGTTTAAAAATACATTGGCCCAAAAAGTTTTCAGCGGGATACGACCTGGTATGTGTGGATTCCGGGTTCGCTGAAAGACTGAGATGTGGGGAAAGGCCGGCAAGGAATTAGCGAAATGGATTCCGGACGCAAAGCCAGCAATTTGATTTTGATCATTTTGCGGCAAAGCGCACGGAACTGGCTTGTGCATGACGTTTGTGAATTATCAAATCCGTCAGCCGGCCAATACGTCCTGTGGCTTGCAAGGTCTGTCGGCTGTGTATGAACCCGAATTCAGAGAAATAAAGACATGAAGGTAGGAATACCAAAAGAAATTGCCGACGGTGAAACCCGTGTGGCCCTGATTCCCGAGACCGTGAAAAAACTTTGCGGAGCCGGGATGGAAGTTTTGGTGGAAAAAGGAGCCGGAGATGCCTCATCGCTGGCCGATGATCTGTATGAAAAAGCCGGGGCGAAGATTGTGACGGATGCCAAAAAGCTTTTTGCAGAGGCCGATCTGGTGCTGAAGGTGCAGCCTCCTTTGACCGGAGAAGCAAAACAGACCGATGAAGTGAAGGCCTTGAAGGAGGGCGCGGTCATAATCGCGTTCATGCAGCCTTTCCAGAATAAAAAAACCCTGGAGCAATTGGCCGCGCGTAAGGTAACCGCTCTCAGCATGGAGATGGTGCCCAGGATAACCCGTGCCCAGAACATGGATGCGCTCAGTTCGATGGCCACCGTGGTTGGTTACAAGGCCGTCCTGATCGCCGCCAACATCTTCACCAGATTTTTCCCCATGTTCATGACGGCAGCGGGGACGATAGCCCCGGCCCGCACGCTTGTGCTGGGCGCCGGAGTGGCGGGTCTCCAGGCTCTGGCAACGGCCAAGCGGCTGGGTTCGGTAGTGGAGGCTTTTGATACCCGCCCTGTTGTGAAGGAGCAGGTGGAAAGTCTGGGGGGCAAGTTCATTGCGCTGGAAGTGGCTCAGGAAGACGCCGAGGATGCCGGCGGGTATGCCAAGGAACTCAGCGATGATCACCACAAAAAAGAGCTGGAACTGATCGAAAAGCGCCTTCCCCGGATTGATATTATCATCTGCACGGCCCAGATTCCCGGTAAAAAGGCTCCGGTTCTGCTTACCAAGGAGATGGTCAAAAGTCTCAAGCCAGGCTCGGTAGTGGTGGACCTGGCCGCTGAAACCGGCGGCAACTGCGAACTGACCGAGAAGAACAAGGTGGTGGTGAAGGATGGCGTACACTATGTTGGAACCACCAACCTGCCGGCTCTCATGCCCACCCACGCCAGCCAGATGTATTCCAAGAATCTTGGGAACCTGGTGCTGCACCTGTGGAAGGATGGAGCCCT
>JAOUPZ010000316.1 GCA_029879595.1 Deltaproteobacteria bacterium
TGAATCTCGTGCCCCGGCGGGCCATTTTGTCCTCGTAGGCCGGGCCGATACCCCGGCCCGTCGTGCCGATCTTCTTTGAGCCGCGCAGTTTTTCGCGCAGTTGATCAAAGGCCTTGTGGTATGGCATCACCAGATTGGCCGCATCGCTTACCAGCAACCGCCCCTCCACCGATATGCCGGCCTTCTTAAGCCCATCGATTTCCCCGATCAAAGAAGAGGGGTCAATAACCACTCCGTTGCCAAGCACCGCGGTCTTGCCCGGCCAGAACACTCCGGAAGGCACAAGGTGCAGGATAAAGGTCTTGTCTTCAAACATCACGGTATGCCCGGCGTTGTTTCCGCCTTGAAAACGGGCCACCACATCCACCTGACGTGAAAGGATGTCAACCACCTTCCCTTTTCCTTCATCTCCCCACTGGGAGCCTATTACCACGATTCCGGGCATTCCTGTGATCCTGAAAAAACTTGTTTAAAGCGGCTTTTGCCGCAGGTAGCGCTCCCGCATTTTCCCCATCCGGATAAACCAGCGGTCAGATTAGATAACGTCCGGTATAAAGTCAATCATGGGCCAGCGGGCGCTGTTTCATAGGGTTCAGATATCTATCCTGCGAACCGTTACCACATTGGGCAGATCCCTCAGTGCTTTCAGGACGCTGTTCTCAATGGGGGCGTCCACTCTCATCAGGGACATGGCCTGGCCCCCCGGCATGTTGCGGGAAAGTTCAAACTGGCTGATGTTTATCTTGTTTTTGGCCAGCAGAGTGCCCACGTCCCCGATAACGCCCGGCCGGTCATCGTTGATGACATACAGCAGATGCCCGTCGGGGATGACCTCGAAGGTGAAGTCGTTGATGAGACTGAGGCGATAGTTGTTTTCGCCGAACACCACTCCCCCGATGGTGAAGGACTGCTCATGATCCGTCACTATGAACTTTACCGCGCTTGGATAGTCGGTGAAGTGCGGATCGTGTACCTCCGTTATCTCAATCCGGCGCTGGGAAGCCTTTTGCTCTGCGTTGACGAATGTCACGGCTTCATCGGATGTCTGGTGCAGGAATCCCTTGAGGAAGGCCCGGCGCACGATCATGCCCTCCTCCAAGTTCAGTTCGCCCCGGTACATCACCTCAATCCGGCGGGGATTGAAATCCAGGGACTGCATGGCGAAGGAACCAAGTTTTTCCGCCAGCACGGCGTAGAACTTCACCCGTGGGTTGGTGAGCACCTTCAGACGGGGCATGTTCACCGGATAATCGACCACCTCGTCGTGCAGGGCCCGAATGGTCTGCTCGCTGATGGATTCGGCGATCCTGCGCTGGGCCTCCAGCGTGGAGGCGCCGATATGGGGGGTCATGACCACGTTGGGAAATTCACGGAATGCGTTGTCCTTGGGCGGTTCCACCTCCCAGGTGTCAATGGCCGCCGCGCCCACATGGTTGGCTTTCAGGCCTTCAAGCAGGGCCGCCTCATCGACTACGCCGCCCCTTGCCGCGTTCACGATAACCACGCCGTGCTTCATTTTCTCGAAGTGTTCCGCGTTGATCATCTTGCGGGTTTCCGGGTTCAGCGGGACATGGAGCGTGATCACGTCCGATTCCCTGACCAGGGTATTCAGGTCGCATTTATGGGCGTGGTGCCTGTCGAACACCTCATCGGCAATGTATGGGTCGTAGGCCAGCACATCCATGTCGAAGGCCCGGGCGAAACGGGCCACCCGGTGGCCCACGTTCCCCAGTCCGATGATTCCGATGGTCTTGCCCATCAGTTCCGTGCCGGTGAAGGTGTGGCGGTCCCAGCCGTGGACATCCATTTTCTTGTGGGCTGGGATGACTTTCCTGATGGCCGAGATCAGCATACCGATGGTGAGTTCGGCGGCGGAGTTGGTGTTCTTGCCGGGGGTGTTGATGACCAGCAGGCCCTTCTCGGTGGCGTATTCCACATCAATATTGCCGATTCCCACAGCGGCCCGGGCCAGCACCTTCAGGTTCTGGCCGGCGTCGATCATCTCACGGGTGATGCGAGTTTCCGAACGGGTTACCAGGGCGTGGAAGGGGGCGATCTTCTTGATGATCTCGTCATAGGGCAGGTCGGGGCTATATTCCACCTCAACATCGGGTGCCGCAGCGAAGGTGTCCAGTGCCAGCTGGTGCAGGGCGCCAGTGATCAGAATTTTGTAGGTCTTGCTCAAGGTTTTCTCTCGGTTGGTGGTGTGGGCTCGTGTTTCCTCGGGCGGTCGTGTCTAACCAGCAGATTCTATTCAAATCTCCCCGGCCTAAATGTGACATTAGCACAAAAGGACCCGGGAACGGACCACCGGCCGCCGGAGCGTTGGCAAAAACGATGCTTGCCGTCCTGCCGTACTTAACCGCCGGACAACTGCTGCAGGCTGTCGGTGAGCTTGGCAAGCTGGGTCTGGAGCGCACCGAGTTCCTCCCGGTTTTTTTCGATGACCTGCCGGGGAGCCTTGTCGATAAATGCCGGGTTGTCCAGCTTCGCGGAAAGCTGAGTGATCCTGGAGCGGGTTTTTTCTATTTCCCTGCCGATGCGCTGTTTTTCCGCGTCCACATCAACCGCTCCGGCCAACAGCAGGAATACCTCATACCCATCCCCCACGCCGTGGCCGTATCCTTCACGCTGGTCGAAGCTTTCCACCAGGGTGATATTTTCCAGCCCGGCCAGGGTGAGAATGGTCTGTTCTTCTTCCCGGATCAGGGCCTGGAGTTCGCTGCCGGCGGCGATGGTGGCCTCCAGAAGCACCCGGGGCTTGATCCCGTTTTCACCGCGCACCGTCCGCACGGTCTGCACCAGATCGATCAGCGTGGCGGCCTGCTCCAGTCCGGCGGGGGTTTCTTCGGTCAGGGGCATTCCTCCCGGAGCGCCCGGATAGGGCTGGACCATCAGGTACCCCTCGTTGCCGGGCAGGGCCGCCCAGAGTTCCTCGGTGACAAACGGCATGAAGGGGTGCAGGAGCCGCAGCACCTGGTCCAGCGTATATCGCAGGGTGGCCAGGGCCGCCTTCTGGGGCTCCGGGCCCAGTGTGCCGGACAGCACGGGTTTGCTGATCTCCACATACCAGTCACAGAACTCATGCCAGGTGAAGGCGTACAGGACCCGGCAGGCCTCGTTGAACCTTCTCTGGTGCAGATAGCTTCTTATTTCTTTGGCGGTCTGGCCGAGCCGGCCCAGGATCCAGGAATCGAACCTTCCGGGGGCGACCTGTTCCAGCCTGGCCGGGGGGCCCAGCTTTTCCACATGGCCCTGCAGGTAGCGGGTGGCGTTCCACACCTTATTTATGAAGTTGCGGTTGCCCTCGATGGCGCTCTCCTGAAGCACCATGTCGCGTCCCAGCACGGTGCCCGCCGACAGGGTATAGCGCAGGGCATCGGCGCCGTATTTTTCGATCATGTCCAGCGGGTCCAGTCCGTTGCCCTTGGTCTTGGACATTTTTTCGCCGAACTGGTCGCGCAGCAGCCCATGCAGCAGCACCTGCCGGAAGGGTTCCCGGCCCATGAACTTCAGCCCCAGCATGGCCATGCGGGCCACCCAGAAAAACAGAATGTCATAGCCGGTCACCAGCACGGCGGTGGGGTAGAAGGTTTTCAGGTCGTCTGTTTCTTCGGGCCAGCCCATGGTGGAAAATGGCCACAGCCCGGACGAAAACCAGGTATCCAGCACATCGGTGTCCATCTCCAGCTGGTGGCTGCCGCAGGCCGGACAGGTGGTCACATCATGTTCGGAGACGATCACTTCCCGGCAGGACTGGCAGTACCAGACCGGTATGCGGTGTCCCCACCACAGCTGTCTGGAGATGCACCAGTCCTGGATATTGTTCATCCATTCG
>JAOUPZ010000317.1 GCA_029879595.1 Deltaproteobacteria bacterium
CGCGTGTCGCCTGCCTTGAAAACCCGAACTCCATTGTTCCGCCTCTTGGCATGCTGTAATATAAATAACATTATTGATACAGAGTATGGGGCCACTTCACGATGATGTCAACAAAATAATATAATAATTTCACAATTACTTCACAAAACACTGAAACGTCAGGCAAAATATATAATTTTTTCTGCTTTGCTTTTGCAAAAATATAGTGTACATATGTATTGGTATTGTATATTTCGGGTTGGCGGGCCGCATTTTCCGGGATGCGTTTTCCCTGGTTCAGGCCCGGTCGCACAGGCGCCAGCCCAAACACACCGGGGAGAACACACCGAGGAGACCCAGCCATGTTCCGCATGGAGCTACAACCGGACGGAAAGCGGCAACCGGAAGCATTCCACGGGCGGACCCCGCCCCTGGAGACGGCGGCTTCCGGGATGCGGTCCCATCTGCTGACCGGAGACGGCTCAACGCTGCCGCTGGCGCACGCGATGCTGGCGCGGGCCGCGCTGACGGGGCTTTATTCCGGGAGCGATGCCCCCGCGCTGGCGGTGGTGGACTGCCTGGGAGTGCTGGATGTCTACCGGCTGTCCCTGGAGGCCCGCCGCCTGGGAGCGGACCCTGCCGGGATGCTGGAACGGATCCAGGTCTGCCGGGCCTTTACCGGCTACCAGGAAATCCGGGCGCTGCTGCGCCTGGGCGGGCGCTTCGCCCGGGGCTCGCTGATATTTCTGCTAAACCCGCTGCCGGCGCTGCTGGACGACGGACTCCCGCAGGAGGACCGCCGCTGGCTGCTACAGCGGTTGCTGAACGGCGTGCGGTTCCTGGCCGGGCGCGGCTACGCCCTGCAGGTCTGCCAGCCGGCGCTGTCCCGCCACTCCGGGGGGACCCGGCAGCGGGAGCCGCGCTTCATGGAGACACGTTTTTTCACGGAACTTTCCCGCTGCCTGCCTTTGCTGGCGGCCAGCGGGGGACAACTCACCGGCATGGATCATGGGCAAGAGCGTAACGCCATACTCACAGGTAATAGACCGGCTGGAGCACGCCTTCGCTGACTTCCGCCGCGGCCTGCCGCGCCCCGACCAGCAGCGCCTGGACCGGCTGTTCAACGAGGCGCGCCGACATACGGCGCCGGGAGTGCTGCTCTCGGACCCCGACCCGTTCCGCCCGGTGATGCTGGCCATGCTGATTGAACTGCTGCGGCGGCTGGAGGAGCTAGAGGATGACCGGACGCACCTACGAGGAGGGAATCCTTTTTGACACCGCCTACCTGGAGCCGGAAATACACGTCTGGGTGCGCACGGCCGCAGGAGCGCTGATAGCCGCACGGACGGTATTCCAGCCGCTGTTCTACCTGCACGGCCCGCGGCCCCTGGTGGAAAGAGCCCTGGAGAAAACGCTGTCCGGGCGCCTGGACGAACGCCGCACCGGCAGACCGCCCCCCGCAGCCCCGCTGGGCTGGACGCATCGCCTGGAGTTCTGGAGCGGCCGGATGATTCCCGTGCTGGCCTGCCGCGCGGTGCGCCCCGCGGGTGTGGTGGGGCTGGTGCGCTCCCTGCTGCACACCGAGCACCGGATCACCGCCTACAACGTTGATCTGGACCCGACGCTGCTGTTCCACAGCCGCCACGGGCTGTTCCCGCTGGCCCGCGTGGCGCTGGCCCTGGATCATGGCGAGGCCGGCGGGGCCTCCCCGCGCCTGGCGGCCATCCGCGCTCTGGACGAACCCCTGGACACGGAGTTCCGGCTGCCCCCCCTGCGCACGCTTACCCTGCGCCTGGGGCGCTCCCCCCTGCTGCCCCTTGCGCCCGGCAGCCGGGGCAACACGGTCATCGCCGCCGCCGGAGGGCAAACCGTGGAGATCGCCCCCGGGCACGCCGGGGACGGACTGCGCGCCCTGGCAGAGTTGCTGCGCGTCTTCGACCCGGATGTGATCCTTTCGGAGCGGGGGGACGAAACGCTGCTGCCCTGGCTGGTGGAAGCCGGCGCGGCCGCCGGAGTGGATCTGCCGCTGGACCGCGCCGCCCCGCCGGTCAAACGCCGCGTCCCGCAGCGCGGACGCTCCATCACGGTATACGGACAGGTGCTGTTCAAGGCCCCGGCCTACCACCTGCTGGGACGCTGGCACCTGGACCGGGCCAACAGCTTCTTCATCGCCAAGGCCGGGCTGGAGGGACTGGTGGAACTGGCGCGGCTGAGCAGGCTGCCCGTGCAGCGCCAGGCCCGCACCTCCGGCGGCACGGCCATGACCGCCATGGAGATTCACCTGGCCCTGCGGCAGAACATGCTGGTGCCCTTCATCAAGGACCAGGTGGAGGACTTCCGCTCCGCCGCCGCGCTGCTGCGCGCCGACAAGGGCGGGCTGACGTACTTTCCGCCGGCCGGGCTGTGGGAGGATGTGGTGGAACTGGACTTCAGCCAGCAGTACCCCACCATCATGGCCCTGCACAACGTGAGCCCGGAGACCATGAACTGCACCTGCTGCGCCGGAGACCCCCCGCTGAACCCCGTGCCCGGGGCGGGGCACCACACCTGCGGGCGGCGGCGCGGCCTGGTGCCGGAGGCCCTGAAGACGCTGCTGGAAAAAAGGTCGCGCTACAAGGCCCTGCTGAAAAGCAGCGGCCCGGAGGACGCCGCCCGCCTGGACGCGCGGCAGGCCGCCATCAAGTGGACCCTGGTCACCACCTTCGGCTACCAGGGCTTCAAGTCCGCCAAGTTCGGCCATATCGCCGCCCACGAGGCCATCACGGCCTGGGGACGCGAAACCCTGCTGGTGGCCAAGGAAACCTTCGAGGACGCCGGCTACCGCCTGCTGCACGCCCTCACCGACAGTCTGTATGTGCACAAGCCGGGCTGCCCGCCAGAGGAGGTGCGCGCCCTGGCCGCCCTGGTCGGCCAGCGCACGGGGCTGCAACTGGAGGTGGAGGGTCGCTACGACTGGATCTGCTTTCCCCGTTCCCGGACGCGCGATGACCGGGGCGGCCCGCCGGCCCGCGGCGGCGACCTGCGGTTCGCCTTCACCGCCGCCACGCGCTACTTCGGCAGGTTTTCCGATGGCACGCTCAAGGTGCGCGGGCTCAAGGTGCGCCGGCACGACACCCCGCCCCTGGTGCGCCGCACCCAGCAGCGGCTGCTTCAGCTGATGGGGCTGTGCCGCAGCCGGGCCGAGCTGGAGGCCGCCGCGCCGGGACTGCGCGAGATCTACCGCGAGGCGCTGCGGCTGCTCTGGTCGGGGGCCGTTGATCCGGCCGAGCTGGCCATCACGGCCCGGGTCAGCCGCGAACCCGGCGGATTCCGCGCCAACAGCCCGGTCAGTCTGTGTCTGCGGGTGCTGGAACAGCACGGAATGCGGGTCGCCCCGGGGCAGAAACTGCGTTATGTGATCGCCGGACGCAGCGGCAAGGATCCCCTGACGCGCTACGTTCCCGAACCGCTGTTTGAAAGCATGCGCGATTATGACGCGGCCGCGTACCAGGCGCTGCTATGCGACGCCTTCCGCGAGGTGGCCGAGTTTCTGCCCGGCGCCAGCGGGGAATGGCGGCCTGCCCGGACCATGCGGCTGCTGTGAGCCCTCAGGCCAGTTCCTCGGAGCGGATCTCGTTGACCAGGGCCTCGAACAGCAGGATCACATCGTTGTTGGTGCTGCGGAAGCGTTTGCAGATGATGGAGGCCAGGCTGCGTGTGACCAGCAGCCCGATTTCGGGGTAATCGTTGCCCATCCGTATGAAGTCGGCGCGGGTAAGCACCAGCATCTCGGTGTCGGTGGCGGTGCGGATGGTGGCCGAGCGCTTATCCTCGTCCAGCAGGGCCAGCTCGCCGAAGAATGCCTG
>JAOUPZ010000048.1 GCA_029879595.1 Deltaproteobacteria bacterium
TGCCACCCCACCCGCGTTTCATCAGTGGTGGAGAATACCGGGATCGAACCGGTGACCTCCTGCTTGCAAAGCAGGCGCTCTCCCAGCTGAGCTAATTCCCCAGATATCCTTTTCGCGATCCGTTTTTAAACCGGCTCGGCCGTGCTTCATGACCGCAAATGCAGATTCAACAACGGGCTTCGGGAATGGTGGGCCTGGAACGAGTTGAACGTTCGACCTCACCCTTATCAGGGGTGCGCTCTAACCAACTGAGCTACAGGCCCGTTACAAACCCGTCTGCAAAGACCCTCGTGCCTGAACCGACAAACCGCCATCAACAACCGTTTCATAATCCGGCCGCCGGTCAGTGGTGAATCCTTCAAAAGAGAGTCGGTGAAACCTGAACAAGTCCTGCGTAAAAATCAAACCGGCCGCTTTATAGCAAAGCCAGAAATGTACGACCTTTCAAACCGGGCTGCCCCGAATAGGTAAAACCTACCCGATTACAACCTTCGGTTCCTTAGAAAGGAGGTGATCCAGCCGCAGGTTCTCCTACGGCTACCTTGTTACGACTTCACCCTAGTCATCAACATGAGCTTGGACGCCTGCTTCCCGAAGGTTAGCTCAACGTCTTCTGCCCATGTCAACTCCCATGGTGTGACGGGCGGTGTGTACAAGGCCCGGGAACGTATTCACCGCGCCATGCTGTTGCGCGATTACTAGCGATTCCAACTTCATGGAGTCGAGTTGCAGACTCCAATCCGAACTGAGATGCCCTTTTTGAGATTGGCTTACTCTCGCGAGCTTGCATGCTCATTGTAGGCGCCATTGTAGGACGTGTGTAGCCCTGGACATAAAGGCCATGAGGACTTGACGTCATCCCCACCTTCCTCCGGCTTGTCACCGGCAGTCTCCCTAGAGTGCCCAGCCGAACTGATGGCAACTAAGGACAAGGGTTGCGCTCGTTGCGGGACTTAACCCAACATCTCACGACACGAGCTGACGACAGCCATGCAGCACCTGTCACCGCGTCTCCGAAGAGAAAACCTCATCTCTGAGGTGGGCGCGGGATGTCAAGCCCAGGTAAGGTTCTGCGCGTTGCGTCGAATTAAACCACATCCTCCACCGCTTGTGCGGGCCCCCGTCAATTCCTTTGAGTTTTAGTCTTGCGACCGTAATCCCCAGGCGGAGCACTTACTGCGTTAGCTGCGACACGCGAGGGGTCATACCTCGCACATCTAGTGCTCATCGTTTACAGCGTGGACTACCAGGGTATCTAATCCTGTTTGCTACCCACGCTTTCGCGCCTCAGCGTCAGAGAAGCCCCAGCAGGCCGCCTTCGCCGCCGGTGTTCCTCCTGATATCTACGAATTTCACCTCTACACCAGGAATTCCACCTGCCTCTGACTCTCTCTAGACATGTAGTTCCAACAGACCATCCCGGGTTGAGCCCTGGGCTTTCACCATTGGCTTACATATCCGCCTACACGCCCTTTACGCCCAGTAAATCCGAACAACGCTTGCACCCTCCGTATTACCGCGGCTGCTGGCACGGAGTTAGCCGGTGCTTATTCCCGGGGTACCGTCAATATCGTTCCCCGGAAAAGAGCTTTACGACCCAAGGGCCTTCTTCACTCACGCGGCGTTGCTGCGTCAGGCTTTCGCCCATTGCGCAAAATTCCCTACTGCTGCCTCCCGTAGGAGTCTGGACCGTGTCTCAGTTCCAGTGTGGCGGATCATCCTCTCAGACCCGCTAGACATCGTAGCCTTGGTGAGCCGTTACCTCACCAACAAGCTAATGTCCCGCAGACCCTTCTCACAGTGGGCAAGCCCTTTCAACATTGGACCATGCGGCCCTGTGTTTTATCCGGTATTAGCCCTTCTTTCGAAAGGTTATTCCAGGCTGTAAGGCAGGTTGTCTACGTGTTACTCACCCGTGCGCCACTCTACTCACCACCCGAAGGTAGCTTTCTCGTACGACTTGCATGTATGAAGCACGCCGCCAGCGTTCGTTCTGAGCCAGGATCAAACTCTCTGATTTGCGAATTTGTGTTGCCGCCTTTTAAGGGGCGGCCAAACTGCAAAGTTGAGTTATCAATCCTTGACTTACTAGCTGGCGCAACCACATTCAGCGTTTCCGCCTCAGCGGTTGCGATTTACTGCATTGCAAAATTATCGGTCGCCAAAGCCCAAGGAATCCGTAAGTATCGAATTGCAATTTGGTGGCTTTTGCGTATTTGCTTTACTTGTCGACTCTCTTGTCAAAGATCCAGCGCCTTTCACAGGCTTTTCGCCCAGGCGCGCTACCACCCCGCCATGGCTCGTTGAAACGTGCCAAAATCAGCAGGGAAGACTACATTTCTATCGTGCATTCAGAACCGCGTCAAGTAAAAAATTAGCTATCAGCGATTTTTTTTTCATGAGCCCATCTTCCGGTGCTTTGAGGCATGGTAAACGGGCCGTGAGCCTGATTGCAGTAAAGTTATTCTATACCTCGATTAGGCTTTGGCAAGAGGGAAATCAGCTTTTTTTCACGCCAGTGATGTTTTTTCCCGGCCACGGCCAGGGGCCGGGGTGCCGGGGGCCCGGTGCAGGGCGCTGGCGCCAGGCAAAGAGCCCTGCACCATGCCTGAAGCGACCGGATTGCCAATTATAGGCAACGGCCCTAATATTATCCGGAAGGATGCAGTGGGAAAGGGAGCGCGCCGGTTGCATGCCGGCGGAGCAAGGCCCGTGTGGGCAACGCCTGAAAAGGAACTTCGTAAAGCAAAAAAGGACGGCATGATCATTCAATATGTAGTGGGAACGACAAGTGAGCAACGCGAGGAAGTCCACGCCAAGCTGAAAAGCTGGGGGCTGCGGGTTGCCGAAAACCCTGGAGACGTGGGGACCAGCCCGCAGGACCGTATATATGTAGACAACGTATTCGGTAACGTGAAGGATGCCCACCGGCGTGAGGTGTCCACGCTGGAGTGCGTCAAGAAGGTCATCCCCATAGAGGGTGTGCCCCAGAACCTTTCACTCAAGCGCCGCGGCAGGCACCATACAGTGAGCCTGCCCCTGCCGGGAGGAAAGGGCAGCGTGGATATCGGCGGGGGCAACCCCCTGGTTGTCATGGCGGGGGTCTGCGCGGTGGACCGTGAACACACGCTGGCCAGCCACCAGATGGCCAGGCGGGCCGGGGCGGACATGAATCGCGGCGGGGCCTACAAACCCCGCACCAGTCCCTATGATTTCCAGGGACTGAAGGAGGAGGGGCTGAAGATACTGTGTGACGCCCGCCGCGAGGTGGGGCTGCCTGTGGTCAGCGAGGTGCTGGATGTGCGCGATGTGGAGCTGTTCATGAAATACGATGTGGACATGCTGCAGATAGGCACCAGGAACGCGCAGAACTTCGAACTGCTGATAGAGGCGGGCCGCACCGGCAAGCCCGTGCTTTACAAGCGGGGGTTTTCCAACAGCATTGATGAGTCCCTCAAGGCGGCCAACTATGTAATGGAGCAGGGCAACGATAACCTGATCTTCTGCCTGCGGGGAGTAAAGGGCATCGGCCACAGCTTCCGCAATCAGGGCGACCTGGATGAGATCGTGGCCCTTTCACACCTTATCGACCGGCCGATTGTCTATGACGTTTCCCACTCTGCCGGCAAGAAGGCCGCCGTGGGGGAAATCGGCAACATGGCCTGCGCCGGGGGCGTGGACGGACTGCTGGTGGATGTGCACGTTTCGCCATCCGATGCGCTGGTGGACGGATTCCAGGCCATTGACAAGGAGGATGAACTCCGCGAGATCATCCAGACCTGGAGATCACTGAGCCAGCTGGTGAAGGCAAAGGTCAAGGAATACGGACGCAGGCAGGCCGCCAACTGAGGGGCGCGGGAACGGAAATCGGGAAAAGACAACGGGGGCTATAGTAGCTCCCGGATATTCGTGCCATAATGTCTCCGGTTTTGGCTTTCCCGCGCAGCAGCCCATGCCGGGCCGCCGAAAGGCGCTAATAACAAGAACAACGGAAAAACATAAAAAATGAAGAACATTCAAGCCGCCCATAGTGGCCGGTCGCCGGTAATCCATCAAGGAACGGGCGTGTCCCAAAGACTCAGAATTGCCATCGGGGTGTTATCCCTGGCGCTGGCGGTTTTGCTGGTGCCCTCCGGGGCTAGCCCCAGCGACCTGAAAGGTGTAAAGATAGGGGTCGTCAACATCAACCAGGCCCTCAATGAATCCGAGGCCGGCAAGCGGTCCAAGAACCTGCTGCTGGCGGCGCAGAAGCAAAAGGAAAACGAGTTGAAGGGCAAGGAGGAGCACTTGACCAAACTCAGCGAGGAGTTGCAGAACTCGATGATGCTCTCCGATGAGGCACGACGCTCCAAGGAGATGGAACTGCGGGAAAAGGAAAGGGCTCTGCGCCAGGAGGTGCAGCGGGCCCAGCAGGAACTGCAGGAACAGGAACGCAAGCTCACTGAATCCATCTTCGCCGAGTTGAAGACAGTTCTGGCGGAAATCGCCAGGGAGGAAAAATTCGACATCGTTCTGGAGCAGAACGCCTCCCAGGTGATATTGTTTCACAGTGAGCCTTTCACGGACCTTACCGACAAGGTGATCGAGCGATACAACAAGCTGGCCTCGGCCAAATAGGGCCGAGCCGCCGGGGGGCGATAAGCGTGGGCCGGGTGTACAACGGCCACAGGACGAACAACAGACAAAACGCAAACGAGGAATATACAAGATATGCCCGTATTGATGATAGAGGACATCAAGAAGATACTTCCCCACCGGTATCCCTTTTTACTGATTGACAGGGTGGTGGAGGTGGAAGAGGGCAAGCGCTGCATCGCCCTGAAGAACGTGACCGGCAACGAGGCGTTTTTCCAGGGGCACTTCCCCGGGAACCCGGTAATGCCGGGAGTGCTGATTGTGGAGGCCATGGCCCAGGCCTGCGGCATCGCAGCCTTTACCCAGGAGGCCGATATCGGCGACAAGCTGCTGCTCTTCGCCGGCATCAACAACGCCCGGTTCAAAAAGCCCGTCGTCCCCGGGGACACCATCATGATCGAGGCCGAGTATATCTCGCATAAAATGAACTTCTGGGTATTCCAGGCCAAGGCTACAGTGGATGGCAAGCTGGTCTCACAGGCGGAAGTCCGGGTGGCCGTGGTGGACAACCCGGCCCAGGGATAATTAAAGATAACCACGCCGGGGGTGGTTATCCCGGCCCCATATTTCCAGCCGGTGGCTGCTGGGCCTCAAGGCCCTGCTCCTTGCTGTGAACCGTCCCCGATGATCCTATTCAGGGCTATTTTCCTAGAGCTTTTAAATCCATTCGGGATGACCCTTGTGGTCATGACCTGTCTGCTAATGATGGAGAAGGTCTACCGGCTGGTGAGCCTGGTGGTGGACAACAGGCTGAATCCCGGCGAGGTGGGGCTGATGTTGATTTACCTGGTGCCCCAGGTGCTGGTGATCACCCTGCCGCTTTCTGTGGTGGGGGCGGTGTTTGTCACGGTGATCCGCCAGTCGATGGATTCAGAGGTGATCTCCCTCAGGGCCTCCGGGCGTTCCCTGTTCAACTATGCCCTGCCGTTCGTGGTGTTCGGGCTTCTCATCACCGTTTTTTCCAGTTCCATCACCATGTGGCTGGCCCCCCTGGCCTCCCGCAAGTACCAGGACCTGCAGGTGGAAATGGTGCGCTGGCGGGCCGAGGAAAAGATACAGCCCGGCAGCTACAACTTTGATTTCGGCAACAAGGTGATCCGCGTGGGCGGGCGCTCCAAGGAAAACGGGCTGGAGGAGGTGTTCATCGCGGACAGAAAGCAGACCCCCAGTTCTCCGGTGATCATTGCCAACCAGGGCTGGATAGAAGTGGACGAAAACGAGCGCCAGGTGATATTCCGCCTCCAGAGCGGGCATGTGCTCTCGCCGGGTGAATCCGGGGATAATTTCCGCGAGGTGAAATTTGAAGCCCTGCGCTATGTACTTGACTATGCTCCGGCGACCCGCATCAGGCTCAGAAAGCAGAGCGTGCGCAGCTGGTCCGAGTTGAGAGCCGACCTGGAGGGCGCCACCCGCAGCAATGCCCGCCGGAACATCCTGCTGGAAATGTACAAGCGCATGACCCTGCCCTGGGCCTGCATGGCCCTGGCCCTGGCCGCCCTGCCCATGGCCATCATGGATCCCCGTTCGGGACGTGGCGCGGGGTATGTGCGGGCCGTTTTTCTGATCGGCGGATACTTTGTGGCCTGGGCCGCATTCAAGGATCTGGTGGCCAGCGGCAGGGCCTCGGCCAACGCGCTGTGGCTGCCTGTATTGTTGATTACTCTGTATGGTATATTAAGGCTGTGGCAGATTAACGCCGACCTGGAATCAGTGTGGGGTATATTGAGAAGGCCGGCCGGCCGGGCCAGCAATGTGAAGAACGAAAGGAAGAAGCAATAAGGAAGAAGCGAAAGGAAAAAGCATGAGAGAATAGTCAGGTTGACCCGGCAGTGTCCTAACATGGAAAAAAGAGGATCAAAATGGACAACTCACCCGAACGCAAAAGGCTGATCAAGACCTTTGAACAGCAACTGGCCTCTGGTTCCGATCAGGAAACCCACCCCCTGCTAGCCAAATACGGCGAAGCGATCATCGGACATGGCCCGCAGCACCTGCTGGGGACCTTGCGACCGGAAGCCCTGGTGGGCTTTGTCAACGAACGGCTTCAATTCGTGCTGGAACGGCCCCCTGCCCCCTACAAGCTGCGCTTGACCGACATTCCCCACATGGTGCCCGAAGCACCAGGCGGCCTGCAGTTGCTGGAGGTCATGACCAATGACCGGGCCTTTCTGATTGACAGCCTCCAGGCCATGCTGCTGGCCTACAACTGCCGCATTTATGCCTTCATCCACCCCATCCTGCAAGTTAAGCGCGATTCCTCGGGAGTCATCACGGACATAAGGGAGTCATCAAAGGGTGGCAAGGACCCCCTGGAATCACATATCTTCTTCATCATCAGCGCAGTGCCGGCGGGGCTTAGGCAGACCCTTTTGGAGGAATCACGGGCTGTGCTGGATGATGTCATACAGTGTGTTGATGACTTTCCCCAGTTTCTGGAGCAGATGGAACAGCTCCACGCGCAGGCCGCCGAGGGCGATCCGGAAAACCCCTTGGCCCGGCTGATAAAATGGTTCAACCACGACCAGTTCATCTACATGGGGGTTCTGCACTACAGCCGCTCCGGCAAGGGCAAGCGCCTGGAGCCGGTGGAAAAGGATTCCAGCGGGCTGTTTCTTAACCCGGACAGCACCCCCCACCGGGAGGCGCTGCTCAACCAGGTTACCAGACTGATCAATCGCGCCCCGGCCAACGAGCCCTACCTCATAGTTGAGGAGACAGATACATCCTCCCGGATGAGGCGGCGCTCACTCATGTCCGCGCTGCTGGTCTCGCCGCCAGCCCTGGCTGAAAAGGGCCGGGCGGTGGCGGTGGTGGGGATATTCAGCAACCGCTCCCTCAGGGCCAACGTGAAGGAGATTCCGCTGGTCAAGGACAAGCTGGAAAGCCTGATGAGGCGCATGAAGATCCCCCAGCGAAGCTACGCCGAGCGGGAAGTGCTGAATCACTTTTCCGGCATGCCCCGTTTTGAGCTGTTCCGGCTGCCGGAAAAGTCCCTTGAAGGGATGATGTCTTTTTTCCTGCAGGTGCTCGACCATCCCCGGGTGGAAATATCCATTCAGCCCGATGAGGGGACCGATACCTACCGGATTCTGGTCAGTATTCCCGGCCAGGAGTTTCCCCTGGAAAGGCGGCAAAGACTGCGCGAGGGCGTGGAGACAATGCTCAGCGCCACCGCCCAGAATTTTTTCCTGGTGCGGGCTTCCACCTTCATGGTCATCAACATTGTGTTTGACCGTTATTCGGCCATGAAGAAGCAACTGCCCGAAGAGGAGGCCATCGCCAGAGCCATCCGGCTGGAACTCCGCACGCGGGAGGAACGGCTGGTTCAACGCTGGCGCGAGCAGGCCCAGGGCAAATCCACCAACGGCCTGGGACAAACCCTGGTATCCTCCTTTCCCGGGCCATACCTGATGGCCCACTCCGATTCCGAGGTGCTGAGGGACATGGCCTACCTGGAGCGGCTGGCCTCCTCGGGAAATCCGCAGTTCGATCTGCGTCCGCTGGAGCTGGAGGACGGGGTGAAGATGACCGTCTACTCCTGGGGGAAATTCTCCCTGAGCAGGATCATGCCCATTCTGGACAACATGCGCGTGCTGGTGCAGCAGGAGGAGACCTACCATCTGAACTTTCCGGAGCGCGTGGCCTACCTGCATATGTTCATCCTGCAATCCCATGACGGCATCTCCCTGGATCCGAATACCATGCGGGAGAAGATGCAGGATCTGATATTCATGATCCTGGACAACCGGCTGGAAAACGACCGCCTCAACGCCCTTATGCCGGTCTGCGGGTTCACCTGGAAACGCATTGCCCTGCTCAGGCTCTACCGCAACTACCTGATGCAGGTGGGAACCGTCTATACCAAGCACACCATCGAGGAAACCCTGATCAGGCAGGCCCGGGCCACCCGGGCCCTGGTGGAGGTTTTCGACGCCCGGTTCAACCCGGACATCGAAGGCCGGGAGACGGCCATCAAGGCCGCCAAGGAGGAGATGGATGATGCCGAACGGGAGATATCCAGCCTTACCGAGGATCGCATATTCAAGGCCCTGTACAATCTTATCAGCGCCTCCGAACGCACGAATTACTACCAGGATATCGATAACCCCATTATTGCCGTGAAGCTGGCCAGCGGGCGCATTGAGCAGCTGCCCATCCCCCGTCCGCTGTATGAGATATTCGTCTATGGCCCGCTGATGGAGGGCATCCACCTGCGCGGTGACATGGTGGCCCGCGGCGGCATACGCTACAGCGACCGCCCGGACGATTTCAGGACCGAGGTGCTGGGCCTGATGGCCACCCAGATGAAAAAGAACGCCCTGATCGTTCCCCTGGGATCAAAGGGGGGCTTTGTGGTCAAGAGGCTGGAACCCTTCGAGGGGGATGTCCGACGGGCCGGGGACGAAAGCTACGCGGTCTTCATGCGGGCCCTGCTGAGCCTGACCGACAATCTGGAAATGGGCCGCGTTGTCCCGCCGCAAAGGGTTGTCCGGCACGATGGCGACGATCCGTATCTCGTGGTGGCGGCTGACAAGGGCACGGCCCACCTGTCCGACACCGCCAACAAGGTGGCGGAGGAGGAGGGGTTCTGGCTGGGAGACGCCTTTGCTTCCGGGGGCTCCAACGGGTACGACCACAAGGTGGTGGGGATAACGGCCCGGGGCGCCTGGGAGTCCGTCAAGCGCCTGTTCATGGAAATCGATGTGGATGTGCAGAAGGATGCTGTTACCGTGGTGGGCATCGGGGACATGAGCGGGGACGTTTTCGGCAACGGAATGCTGCTCAGCCACACCCTGAAACTGGTAGGGGCCTTTGACCACCGTCATGTGTTCATCGACCCCGATCCGGACCCGGAGGTTTCCTGGAATGAGCGCAAGCGGCTGTTCGGGCTCCCCCGGAGTTCCTGGGAGGATTATGATAAAAAACTCATCAGCCAGGGCGGCGGCATCTGGCCCCGCGGCTCCAAGGAGATACCGCTGTCCAGCCAGATGAAGACCCTGCTGGGGTCAACTGCGGAGTTTCTCAGCGGCGAGGAAATGGTGCGGACCCTGCTGACCCTTCCGGTGGACCTGCTCTGGAACGGCGGCATCGGAACCTACGTCAAGGCACAAAGGGAAACCAACACCGATGTGGGAGACCCCAACAACGATGCCGTGAGGGTGAACGCCAGCGATCTGCACTGCCGGGTGGTGGGCGAAGGCGGCAATCTGGGATTCACCCAGGCGGCCCGCATAGAATTCGGCATGGCCGGGGGGCTGATCAACACCGACGCCATTGACAACGCCGCCGGGGTGAACATGTCGGACCACGAGGTGAACCTGAAGATTCTCCTGCGCACATTCATTGAAGATGGAAGGCTTCCCACCCGCGACGCCCGCAATCAGCTTCTTTCCCAGCTCACCGATGGGGTCACCGAGAGCGTGCTGTACGCCAACTTCAGGCAGGTGCTTTTGATATCCATGGACAGCCAGCGCTCCTCGGAGGATCTGAATCCATTCCTGAGGCTTATCGATTCGCTGGCGGTTAACGGGGGCCTGGACAGGCGTTCGGAACATATTCCCAGCGTCCCCGTGCTCAAACAGGGCTTCCAGGATGGCCGGGGCGTGCCGCGGCCAGTGCTTTCGGTGCTGTTGGCCTATTCCAAGATGTATCTCTACAAGGTACTGACCAAGTCGGCCCTGATGAATGATCCGTTCTTCCAGGAAACCTTCGAGTCATACTTCCCCCGGGTTCTCTCCGAGAAGTTCATTCTGGCCAACTCCAGTCATCCGTTGCGCAACCAGATCATCGCCACCGATGTGACCAACCGGGTGATAGATCAGGCCGGCATGACATTCACCCATGAAACCATGGCTTTCAACTCCGCGCCGGCCGACGAGGTGGTCAGATGCTACCTGATCTGCGATGCCGTCCTGGAGGCTCCGGCCCTGCGAAGGCAGGTCTATGAGTTCAATGACAGAATGCCCGCCCAGGACCAGTACCGGGTGCTGGTAGACCTGGAGAACCTGCTGTCAGACATGACCCGCTGGATGCTGACCCAGAAGGGACAGGAGGCGGTTACCTTCGAGACAATTGGGGAGCTGAAGGAAGACCTGAAACAGTTCCGTGAAACGCTGCCCTTGATGCTGGAAGGGGATGAGATAGAGGAAACTGACGCCATTGCCCAGGAAGCGCTACGGATCGGGTTCTCAAAGGAAAACTCCCTGCTCTGCTCGCAGCTTCATGCGCTTAAAAGGTTCCTGCCCGTCCGGGCGCTGGCCAGAAAGGGCGGGGTGAACATGCACAACGCCTTCATGCTCACGGTTCTCATGGACGAAAGACTGGGCATGGACAGGCTGGAGGAAGCCCTGGAGGATATTCATCCGGAAAGCCCCTGGCAGCAGCAGTATCTGGCCAATCTGCGCCGGGGCCTGCTCCTGATCAGGCAGTCCAAGCTGGAGTCCATCTGCGAATGTCGCAGGGAAGGAGCAGAACCGGAAACCTGCGTGCAGGATTATCTGGTGGAGCGCAAGGACGCCTACCGCAGGTACATGGCTACCCTGTCCAGCGCTTTGTCTCAGGAGCATCCGGAGATAGTGGCGCTGGGACTGGTGGTGGACATGCTGCAGTCCCTTTAAAGCCGGCGGGTGAAGGTACCGGGGGGGCTGAGAGCCCCCCTCTGCGGTCGTTCAGCCCCTTCAGATTGTTTCGGGGGGCGGATAGTCCTTCCCGTGCGTATCCACCGTGACGCTGGCCATTCGCATCTCGACTTCCGGCCGGTCCATATGGTCGGTATCGGACGAGACGATCTCGTCCACCACCTCCATTCCTTCCAGCACCTTGCCGAAGGAGGCATACTGCCCGTTCAGGTGCGGAACATCGGCTACCATCACGAAAAACTGGCTTCCTGCGCTGTCCGGATCGGTGGCCCGGGCCATGCTGAGCACACCCCTGGAATGGGGGAGTATGGAGCCGGGGTCGTTCTGGTCGCGGAAAAACTCACCGCGGATGCTGTAATCGGGGCCGCCCGTGCCGCTTCCTTCCGGGCAGCCGCCCTGGATAACAAAGCCGGGGATGACCCGATGGAAGATCAGGCCGTCATAGAATCCTTTCTGGATCAGCGAAATAAAATTGTTCACTGTATTGGGGGCCTGTTCGGGGTATAGCTCGGCCTTGATAACGCCGCCGTGTTCCATGGTGATGGTTACAATCGGGTTTTTCTCTGCCATCAATACTCCTTGATATTAAAAATGTATGGCGGGTGTGGTGACCGCCGAACCGGCGGTGGTCCTGGTTGTCCCGCAGCGACCACCGGAAACTTTATTTTACGGCGGCTGGTCTGGATAACATGATCATGTTTTATCACGTTGCAGACCCTTGGGTAATCAATTACCAAAAAAATATTCCCCGTTCAAAGCGTCCCTGGAGACATAGTTCCGCATAGTCGGCATCCTTGGCTGCCGATGTTTGGTTTTTTTCGCAGCAACTGTGGCTCCCGAAAAAAAATTCTGGATTTTCCATTGGGCTTTATGCTAATCATTTTCCAGTCAGTACAACGAACCTTTTAGTCCCGGGCCTGACCTGAGCAGACCGTTGGCAATTCAGGCTGCCAGGGGACGGGAGGATTGATTCACAGCAGGTTGCGATCCAACCTTGAGTCACTCCCCCCGGTTTTCCGGTATGGAAGACAGGTGGCAATAGTTCCGGACTGGGCTGGAACGGCGGGGCGGGAAAGGTCCATAAGCAAGGCAGGCGATAGTGCAGGGAAAAATCAAGTGGTTCAATGATTCTAAAGGCTTTGGCTTCATCACCCCGCTCGAGGGAGGAAAGGATCTATTTGTCCATCATTCTGAAATTCAAATGGACGGATACCGGACCTTGAAAGAGGGGCAGGATGTGGAGTTCGAAGTAATCGAAAACCCGAAGGGCCCCGCGGCCAAAAACGTCAGACCGCTCTAAGGGTATATAGCGGCAGGAAAGAGCCGTCCATGAAAAGGATTTCACGGCTCAAAAATTAAAAATCAGCGAATTGAATCAGCGAAAGCGTTTCATAGATGAGCCTCCGGCGGAAAAGCCGGAGGCTTTTTTATTTCCGGCTGTAGTAACCAGAGATGCTTTTTCAGACCCCCAGGTGCAAGGCCTGGAGTTCGGGCCGGGATTTCAGTTCTGCCGAGGTTCCGCTGAACACCACGCGGCCCTTGTTGAGCATGATGTGCCGCTGAGCCACTTCCAGCAGCGGTCCCACATGTTTGTCGACCATGAGAATACCCAGCCCCTGCTGGCGCAGTTCATCTATCACCCGCCAGATTTCCCGGCGCAGCAGGGGGGCCAGGCCCTCGGTGGCTTCGTCAAGGAGCAGCAGCGCCGGAGCGGTCATGAGGGCGCGGCCGATGGCCAGCATCTGGGCCTCAC
>JAOUPZ010000318.1 GCA_029879595.1 Deltaproteobacteria bacterium
GTCAGCTGCTCCACGGCTGCACTGCTTTGTCCGGCTGCGCTGCTTTGTCCGGCTGCGCTGCTTTGTCCGGCTACCGCTGTGGGCAGGCTGCCCTGATTCAGGCTTTCCGGATTGATGGCGCGGGGCTCACCGGGCACCGGCAGGCCCAGTTCGGCCAGCGCGGTCTGCATGGCCTGGGCACGGGAGGCCTGGACGGCCTGTTTTTCCGCATCTTCATGGTAGGCCCGCACCGCCTCGGCAATCTCGGAAAGGTAGCGCACCCTGCGCCCGGGCAGGGAGACCGTGTCGGTGGCATCCTGCTCGCTGTGGGGGACAAAGCCGCTGTGCCAGCTTTCGCCAAACCGCTTCTGGAGCACCCTGAGCAGGCCCAGGTAAAGCCGGTCGGTAAAAGGATCGTTGAACCGGCTGGCGATGGTGGGGTAAACTGGGATCTCCTCCTCGGGGGCATCGAACAGGTTGCGGTTGCGCCGCACCTGTTTCTGCACGGCCCGCAGGGCGTCCGGGCTGCCCTGTTTCTCGTACTTGTTCAGGGCGATCAGGTCGGCGTAGTCCAGCATGCCAATTTTTTCCAGCTGGGTGGCCGCCCCGAATTCCGAGGTCATTACATACATGGTGATGTCGGCCAGATCCACCATGCCGGTATCCCCCTGGCCGATGCCCGCGGATTCCACTATCACCAGCTTAAAACCGGCCGCGTGGCACAGCCCCGTCGCCTCCTTCAGCCCTGCCGCCAGGGACTGGTTGTCGCCCCGGGTGGCCAGCGAACGCATGAAGGAGCGGGTGCTGGACAGGGCGTTCATCCGGATGCGGTCGCCCAGCAGCGCCCCTCCCGTGCGCCGCATGGTGGGGTCCACGGAAAGAACAGCCACCTTTTTGGCCGCGAAGTCGTCCAGCAGCCGGCGCACCAGTTCATCGGTGAGGCTGGATTTGCCCGCTCCGCCTGGCCCGGTAATCCCCAGCACGGGGGCTTTTCCGGATGCGGATTCTGTCAGGGCGGCAATTCCGGCGGAAAGCTCGCGGTTTTGCTCCGGGGGCAGGCTGCCGGCCAGCGCCAGCTCGTTCAGGCTGAGCAGCCGGGCCAGGGCCTGTCGGCTGCCGGTGGCCAGCTTCTTCAGTTCCGCCTGAATATCAACCGGGGGGGCGAAGCTTATGCGCTTCAGCATGTCGGCGATCATGCCCTCCAGGCCCAGCCGGGTGCCGTCTTCCGGGGAATAGACCCTGGTTATTCCGGCCGACTCCAGCTGCGTTATTTCATCGGCAATGATGGTGCCTCCCCCCCCTGCGAAAATCGCGATATCCCCTGAACCGGAGTCTTCCAGGCGCTGGCGCATGTAGTTGAAAAACTCCATGTGCCCACCCTGGTAGGAACTTACGGCGATGGCCCGGGCATCCTCGCAGATGGCGGCATCGACAATTTCTTCTACGGAGCGGTTGTGGCCCAGGTGAATTACCTCGGCCCCCTGGCGGATGGCAATGCGCCGCATGATGTTGATGGCGGCGTCGTGACCATCGAAAAGGCTGGTGGCGGTGACGATCCTCAGCGGAGTTTTATTTGTGCAGGTAGCCGTGCCGGCCGGCTGGGTTTCCGGTTTCATATGCACTGGATTCTGCTGTTCCGGGTTGCCGAAAAGGCAATATTAAAAAAAAACTGCCGGCCGGTGCTGTGCGAGCCGGCACTCCTGTCTGGATAGCCACAGGACGGCGCCGGACCGCCGTCCTGTGCTGCCCTGGAAGGGCAAGCGCGGCTTACTGAGCCGGGGTGGCCGGTGCCGTGTGATCGGCAGGCGGTTTGGTGCCGGGCCTGATTCTGGGAACTTTCTGTCCTTGCGGGCTCATTTGGCGAACATTTTGCCGGGGGGGCTGCCGGTTCGGCTGCACCACCTCGGGAATATCATTGATGGTGATGCTGGCTTTGCTTTTCAGCTCTTCCCGGTACTTTTTGAAAGCCTCGTCGATTTTTTCCTTCCGCAGGACGTTGGTTATCTGCGGGCGGGCCTGATCATACCCGATTTTTTCATTGACCCGCTTATCCAACAGCTTGATTATCCGGAAGCCGGATTTTTCATCATGCAGCAATTTGGATGTTTCACCGGTCTTGAGCCGGTGGATGTCGTTTTTCCATGTCTCCGGGACCCTGAGAATGCTTAAATATCCCATGTCCCAGGGCATCTTACCCTTGGGAAACTCCCGGTTGCCGTATATATCCTTGGCCAGGTCCTCGAATTTGGCACCGGCCTGTATTTTCTTCTCGGCTTCCTTGGCTTTTTCGATATCGACATAGGACAACCCGTACAGGTGGTATTCAACCTGAAGCAGTTCCTTGTTTTTTTCAAAATAATCCCGGACTTCCTGGTCGCTGACATTTACGCTGGCCGCAATTTCCTTTTTATAAACCAGCTGTTCCATCTGCCTCCTTTTGGTGGCATTCAGGCGAAACTCCATCTGATCCACAATCCGGCGGAAGTAGGCGTTGTTATCCAGGCCCTTGCTTATTCCATCCTGGTAAATCAGTTCTTCGCCAATAAGCCTGTCCAGCGCTTCCTGCATCTGCTCGCGGGAAATATCACCGGCATGGCGTCTTCCCAGGGACATCACCAGTTCGTACTGGGAGATTTCCCTGCCGTTTACAACGGCAATCACAAGATTATCTGGCGCTTGCTGAGCAGCATTGCCCTGTTCGGGCTTCTTGTCGGCTGCCGAGGTGCTGGCGTTGGAGGTGTCTTGTTTCTTGTCGCATCCGGTAAAGGCGATAAAGGCAAGTCCGGCCATGAGTATGATTGTTAAAGCTTTGATATTAAACATTTAATAATGCCCTTTTATCAGGTTGGCAGAAAATATGTTTGCGAAAACGCGGTCTGTTTTCCCTTTTATTATACCCAAACAAAAGCAATATCAGCCTGGCTTTTACGAAGCGGCGGCGGCAAAGGCTAATCCGGCCTGTTTTTCACTCCTGGCCGCCATCCGGGTTGGGCCTTCCCCATGCTGCCCTGCTGCCAATATTACACGTTTTTGGCAAGAAAAACATGCTGTTCCCTTGGCACACCATTCCGGGTCTGCGGCTCAGTTGCCGGTGATTTCTATTTTGGCCTTGGCCCTCAGGTCTTTCTTGAGATTTTCCAGATTCTTCTCGGTGGCTGCCTCTCTCAGGCGGCGCAGGAGAGCCATCTTGAATTTCTCGAAATCAGGTTCCTCACCTTTACGCTTGGTCAGCAGTTTCAGTATTCTTATGCCAGAACGCTTGCCGTGCAGTATGGGTGTGTATTCGCCCGGCTTGAGGGCAAACACGGCCTCCTGCCATTCCGGCAGGATCCTCATCCATCCCAGGAATCCCAGATCCTTGGCCGTGGCCGGGGCGGCCTTGGTCTTCCGGTCCTTGCCGTGCCCAGTTTCAACCGCCACCTCGTTGAATTCCTTGCCCTCCTGCAAGAGTTTCAGGGCTGCATTGGCCTCAACGGGGTTGCGGAAGGACAAGCCGGCCAGATGCCATTCGGTCTGAAGCAGCTCTTTGTTTTCCTCGAAGAATTTTTTTGCGTCTTCTTCGGAAACCTCGGTTTTGGCCAGCACTTCCTGGTTATACACATAGCGCTGCATCTCCCGCCGTTTGAACGCCCTGAGGCGCTGTTCCATGTCCTTGATGCTGTTCACATAGGCGGGGTTCTTGTCCAGGCCTTGGCTGGCTCCGAACTGGCGGACAAGCTCGCTTTCGATCAGCATGTCCAGGACTTCCTTGTACTTATCCGGGCTGAGGCCGTCCGCATTTCCCTGGCGCAGCAGTTGCTCCATGTCACCCTGGGTGATGGTTTCCCCGTTTACTC
>JAOUPZ010000319.1 GCA_029879595.1 Deltaproteobacteria bacterium
GCCTTTTTTTTTGCCGCTGCGCCGTTCTGCCGCCCTGCCGCTGTGCTGCCCTGCCGCTGTGCTGTCCTGCCGCTGTGCTGCAGCGCGGGTCTGCGGCACAGTAAGGGGCACAGTAAGGGCACAGTAAGGGGCGTAACAGGCTGCCTGGAGGCGGCCTTTCACAAGAACTGCATGGCCAGTCCTTCCGGCAGCAGGACGGAGGGGGCCATGCAGGTGACCAGCCAGAGCTGGTGGGCGGCCCGGGTGGCCCCGATGTGCAGCAGATACCGCGATGATGAGTCGTCCGGATAGGTCTGGCGGTCCACGTCCAGCATCACCACATAATCGAATTCCAGCCCCTTTACCTGCAGGATGTCGGTGACCTCTATTCCGGGCTTGAAGGTGAAGTCCTGTTCGGCCACCCTCCTCAGTGAGGGCACTTCGGATTTCAGCAGCCCCTGGTGATACAGGTCCGCCTGGGCGGGGTGGCGCGTGATGAGCGCCACGGAGGCGTTCGGCTCCCGGCGTACAAGCTGGCGCAGGGCATCGGCCAGCACGGACACGGCCTGTCCCGGGTCCGTGAAGCGCAGCAGTTCCACCGGCGCCCCCTGGCGCACGGCCTTCCAGGGGCGCTCCGTGGCCAGCGGTCCCAGCACTCCGCGGGAGAAGTCCATGATTTCCCGGGTGGAGCGGTAACCCACCATCAGGGGCTTGATGTTCATGCTCTCCAGTTCCAGCTGCTCCAGGACATTCTCCCAGTTGGTGAAGGAGTTGTGCAGGATCATCCGCTGGTCGGTATCCCCGGCCAGGGTGACGCTCCGGGGTTCGGCGGCCAGCCCGATCAGCACACGCAGCTCAAGCGGGCCCAGGTCCTGGGCCTCGTCCACGGTAAGGTGCTGAAAGACCAGCGGGCGGCGCTTCCTGCTCCGCAGCCTTCCCACCGTGTGGCTGAACAGCAGCAGCAGCAGGGTGTCGTCCTCCCTGTCCAGTCCCGGCTGGGGCGGGATCAGGTTTTCGTCATCGCCATCGGACGGTTCCGTGGTGCCGGCCCCGCCGCCTTCCTTTTTCTGGGCCTGCCAGGCGCGGTATTCCTCGGCTTCGCTGAAGTGCCGGAAGGCCCAGTCGCGGATCTCGCGCAGGTGGTCGCGGGAGAACTCGCCCGGGGCCAGCTCCGCCATGATCTCCTCCAGCAGATCCAGCTTCAGGAAGGCCTCCTCCCACCAGGCCAGGGGCAGCACATGGGGGTGGGTGACGTCGGGAAAGTTTTCCTCCAGGTGCTTGCGCAGGCGTTGCAGCACCAGCCAGTCGTCCGGCAGGGGGTCCAGCCCGGCCACCCTCTGCCGTCCTTCGGCCCATCTGATGAACAGCCCGATGCGCATGGTGGCCGACTGCTCCGCCAGGTCGTCCCACGCCTTCAGCACCAGCCGGACGTTTCCGTCGGCGGCATCCTTACCTCCGGTCGCGCCCAGGGCCTCGGCCAGGCCGCTTCGCATCTCGTTCAGGCGCAGGGCCACGAATCTCTCCAGGTACTGCCAGGCCGCCGGGTGCAGCTTGAACCTCATTACCGTGGCCGGGGTTGAGCTGGAATATGCCGCATGCAGGGTGGGAAAATGCTGCTGGCGCAGTTCGGACAGGAAATCATCGAAAACCTCGATGCGCACCCCGCTGACTCCCAGGGCCGGCAGCAGGTTGGATATGTAGGCTGCCAGGGCCTTGCTGTAAACCACGCCCAGCATGGCTTCCGGGCTGAAGCGCGAGGGATCGTGGTAGGAAAGATAGGCCATCCGGTGCAGGGCGATAGTGGTCTTGCCGGAGCCGGCGCCGCCGTCCACAACCACGATGCCCGACTCGGGCCGGGTGATCATTTCGAACTGTTCCTGGTCTATCAGTCCGGTGATGGCCCTCAGGTGCTTGTCCGGGCCTTCCCCTGCTGTCTGTCCGGTGCCCAGCGCGGGGCCGCCCGGGCTTCCCAGCGATTCATTGCGCAGGGCCGTGCCGGCTCCTCCCTTGAGTTCCAGCGGACCCTGGCTGATCCGGTTCCAGCAGTTGTCAGCGAGGTGAAAGGCCCCTTGAGGGCAGTCGATCCGCAGCAGGCGCCCCCCCACGATCATAAGCCGGCGGTGGGCAATAATTTCCCCCTCCACATAGCGCCCGCCGATCTCCTCCTCGTATTCGTCCCCTTCGCGGTAGCTGTAGAAGACCCTGCTGATGGGGGCGTGCCGCCAGTCTATGATGGGCAGGGGCAGCCGGCTGCTGACCACGGTATGGCTTCCGATGAGAATGTCGCGCACCCGGCCCTCCTGCCGGACGCGCATGTGCCCGAAATATGGCGACTGGGTGTCCACTCTCCGTTCCGCCGTGCGCTGCTGCTGGTGGTCGGAAAGCGAGGCCAGGGTGCTCATCTGGTTGACTATCTGGGCCACCTCGTCCGCGCGGGCCTCGTGCAGGGAGTCGCGCAGGTCCAAAAGCGCGCTGTCGTAGTCGGAGTCATAGTGGCTTTCCGCCAGGATTTCCAGATGCCGGTAGAGATCGTCCAGTATGGCCGCCTCCTCCCCGATGATCTGGCGCTCCTCCGTGCTGAGGCCGGGGTCGAATTTGAGACCGGAGTCGGTGGGTTTGCTGTTGCCGGGGCCATTTCCACCAGGCTGATTGGGGGTAGCTTTATTCATTTCGCATCATTTTCCGTTGCCGGAACCCCCCGGCTTTGGTGTACTTTGTTTAAAAACCTTCCGCCTTCGGCGGAAGCAGGCCGGGAGTTCGCCGGCCTGGGCCCGGCCCTGGGAGAGGCGATATGCTGCTCCGGCCTTTTGGGCCAACCATTGTATCAAATGTCGGGCACGAAAATCCATGCCTGTTAACCTGGGGGGGGCGCGGGGAAGAAAATGAGTTATCTGGCGGTGGCGGTGGGAGGGGCTCTGGGGGCCGTGCTCAGATACGCTGTTTCCGGGCTGGTGCAGGGATCGGGCGGGGACGGGTTTCCGCTGGGGACCCTGGTGGTGAACGTAGCCGGATCATTCATTATCGGCCTGGCGCTGGAACTGGGAACGGACCGCTTTCTTATCTCCCCGGAGGCGCGGTTGTTTATCACCACCGGACTGTGCGGGGGACTGACCACCTTTTCCACATTTTCCTACGAGACCATGCGTCTGGTGGAGGAGCAGCAGTACACAGCCGCGGCCGGGAACATCGGCCTCAGCCTGGCGTTGTGCCTGGGGGCGGTCTTTCTGGGGTTCATGGCGGGCCGGGCGGTCTGAGCCATATCAACAACTACTGAGGAGCATTGAACATGAGCAAGCTGGGAAAGGCGAAACTCCTGAGGATATTCATCGGCGAGCAGGACCGGGTTCCCGGCCGCCCGCTGCACGAGGCCATTGTCCGCGCGGCCCGCGAATCCGGCATGGCCGGCGTGACCGTTCTCCGCGGGGTGGAATCATACGGGGCCTCGCAAAAGGTGCATACTGCACGTATTCTGAGGCTCAGCGAGGACCTGCCCCTGGTGGTGGAAATCGTGGACAGCCCGGAGAAGGTGCAGGAATTCCTGCCGGTGCTGGACGGTCTGATGGAGGCCGCCGGTGGGGGTGGTCTGGCCACCATGGAGGAAGTGGAGGTGGTGCGCTATCTGCCCCGCTGAGGGAAGGGCGCGGATTGCACGGGGGACACGGAAGACGGAACTCAAGGACAAGGACAAGCCATGGGCAGGAATTTCATGCAGATCGTAACAAAAAAACCGACCGCCACAGCGGTTCCCCGCAGAGCCGGGCTGGCGGTTGTCAAGCGGGCAGCCCTGACAGTTCTGGCAGTCCTGGCGGCTCTGACAGCCGG
>JAOUPZ010000320.1 GCA_029879595.1 Deltaproteobacteria bacterium
CCTGGTTGATATGCTGGCGGAACTGTTTCGGCAGAAACTGCGGCGATCAAAGCCGGTGTCAAGGTTGGTCGGGGTGTTTATTTAAGCGTGCCATTCGGCCTTTGAGCCTGGAGGTGAGAACCGGCTCAATAGTCAATGGCCTTCAGCACCTCATATATTCCGATCAGCCCTATGGGGCGGTTTTCATCGTCGGTGACAAACAATGCTCTGATATTCTTCTCCTCCATTGTGTTCAGGGCTCGCGCCGCCAGAAGTTCCGGCCGGATCGAAACCGGATTCTGGTTCATATAGTCCGCGATAGGCACTTCATTATAGGAACGGCCGGGGTTCTTGGTGTGAAAGCGCACCAGGTCGCCCAGCGAAAACACCCCACAGAGTTTTCCATCCTGATCAACAACGCATGTCATGCCAAACTTTCTGAGTTCTATTTCGCGGACAGCCTCCTCTATGGATGCCGAACTGCTTACTATGGGGGTTTCGGTTCTGGGTACCATGATGTCGCTGACCGTGGTCAGCAGTTTCTTGCCCAGGTTGCCTCCGGGATGAAAAATGGCGAAATCCTCGGGGCTGAACCGCCTCTGGTTGAGCAGGCAGACCGCAATGGCGTCTCCCATGGCCAGGGTGGCTGTTGTACTGGCGGTCGGCGCAAGGTTGTGCGGACAGGCCTCCCTTTCCACCGAAACATCAATGTGCAGGTCAGAGCGCCTGGCCAGTTCTGAACCGGGATTGCCGGTCATGGAAATCAGACGGATTCCCAGCCGGCGCAGGGAGGGCAGCAGGCGCAAAATTTCCTCGGTACTGCCGGAGTTGGAAAGGGCCAGCACCAGATCGTTCCTGGTCACCATGCCCAGATCACCGTGAATTGCCTCGGCCGGATGCAGGAAAAAAGCCGGAGTTCCCGTGCTGGCCAGGGTGGCCGCGATTTTCTGTCCCACATGGCCTGATTTCCCCATCCCGGTGACAACGACCTTGCCCTTGCAGCCATACATCCAGTTGATGACTTTCTCCAGTTCATCAATGCCATTCTGGCTCAGGCGGTCAATCAGCCCGCGAATCGCCTTTTCTTCAATCTCCAGAGCGATGCGGAGGGAATCCGTGATGGGATTTGAGAGGTGCTTCATTTGGGTTGATTCTTTCATGGCTGTCCCGAAAATTACCCCGGCGTTGAAGAGACATTCTATCTTTTTTCTCCCTGTAACCACAAGTACAGGGTTTTCCCGGGCGGCATGAAAAGCCGCATACGGATTGTCCCGTTCTTTCAGATTCCAGGATCACACCTGGGGCGGCCTTCCTGCCGGAGACATGCAGGGTTTTCGGCAATGACCAGTGATTTGAAATCATGCTGAATCAATCCTGCCATATACATCCCCGGCCGTTGCTGTGATACACCTTGTTGGAATAACTCACCCGGGGCGCCTGTTTGATCCACGGGCTTCAGGGCCAATGCCATACTTTTTTTTCGCTGACCAACCCAGCAGCCGACCATGATTGATTGCCACACACATCTCACTGACGACTCATTTGCCGGCGATCTGCCGGAGGTATTGCAGCGTGCCAGGGCCGTCGGGGTGGAGCAGATGGCCCTGGTGGGTCAGGACCTGGAGGAAAACCAGAAAGTGCTCGGGATGTCGGCGCGCCATGAGGGTCTGCTGCTGCCCTTTCTGGGCCTGCATCCGGACCGTTTTGCCGACAGGGGGGAGGTGGTGCCGGCGGCGGAGGTACAGGCCGTCCGGGAGCTTATCCGCAGGGAGGCCGCCCATATAACAGGGATAGGAGAGGTGGGGCTGGACTACTGGGTATGCCAGGATGAACAGCGCCGGGAGCAGCAGCGGGGAGCCTTTGGGGAACTTGTGAGGCTGGCCCAGGAGTTGGATCTTCCGCTGAATGTGCATTCCCGCTCGGCAGGTCGTCACACCATCGATATGCTTTTGGAAATGGGCGCGCGCCGGGTGCTGATGCACGCCTTCGACGGTAAGGCCTCCTATGCCCTGAAAGGAGCGCAGGCTGGCTTTTTGTTTTCCATACCCCCTTCCATTGTGCGGTCGCCCCAAAAGCAGAAGCTGGTGCGGGCCCTGCCCCTGGAGTCCCTGGCTTTGGAAACCGACAGCCCCGTGCTGGGTCCGGAACAGGGGCTGCGCAATGAGCCGGCGAACCTGGCCTTGTGCGTGGCTGAAATCGCACGTATCAAGGGACTGGACGAGGCCCTGGTGCGCAGTGCAACCCTGGCCAACACACGGAGGCTGTTCTTCCTGGACGTTGTATCGTCATCAGGGTAAACAGATACTTTAGAGAAAAACACCCCGGTGCGACCGGGATTGTTTCCGTATCACAATAACACCCACGCGGTTGCCAAATTGGAAGTGCTGTTCAGAGAATTCAGAAAGGCTGACCTGGACGCCATCTACCTGATGGATCAGGAATGCCACGGGGAAAACTTCCGGTTCGGTTACCGGCAGTTGTACAAGACTCTGCTTGATCAAAACGTGTGGGCTCTGGTGGCCGAGGCCGCGCAGGGGCAGAATGCTGAGGGGCAGAATGCTGAGGGGCAGAATGCTGAGGGGCAGAATGCTGAGGGGCAGAATGCTGAGGGGCAGAATGCTGAGGGGCAGGCCCCCCCGGAAGAACCGGAAATCCCGCCTGTTGAGGAAAAAACCCCTGCCGATTCTTCCCGCAGGCAGACAGTCATTATTGCCGCACTGATCATCAGGGAGCAGCCAGAGCGTGAATGCATGAGTATCAACACCCTGATGGTGACCGGAGAATACCGCGGGCTGGGCCTGGGCAGAAGACTTATCGGGTGGGCCCGGGCTGCCGCAGCGTCCAGGGGGATAGGCAGACTGGAGGTGCCCCTGGAGGCGGAAAACGAGGACGCGAGGGAGTTCCTTTCCCGTTGCGGCTTTCAGGACAGTAGGGGCTGCGAGCCGTATTTTCTGAACAGCGCTGAGGGTTCGGTGTGGGTGCTGGATTTGCCGGGCCAGCCTTCGGCGCCACAAGCAGGGCAGCTTAATCCGGTGGCGGAGGATCAATGAAAACCCCTTCGGGAATCATCACCCTGACTACGGATTTTGGCACCCGGGACGGATATGCAGGCGCCCTGAAGGGCCGGATATTGAAAATCAGCCCTGCTGCCGTTTCCGTGGACATAACCCATGATATACCTCCCCAGGATATTTTTCGGGGGGCGCTGGCCCTGCGCCGGGCGGCGCTTCAGTTTCCCGAGGGCACGGTACATCTGGCCGTAGTAGATCCGGGCGTGGGGACCAGCCGTGCCGGGGTGATAATCGAAACCACCCGCTATTTTTTCATAGGTCCCGACAACGGCCTGCTGACCCTGGCCGCCCGTGAGGACGGTATCCGGCAGGTGGTGGAAATAAGCGAAAGCGGCCCCCACTGGAGAAAATCCAGCAGCTTCGACGGGCTTACCATGTTCGCTCCCCTGGCCGCGCTCATCGCCAGCGGGATGGATCCCACCGAGGCGGGTGACGAAACCGACGACCTGACAGAGATAACGGAAAGCCAGCCCCAGATAAAGGGTAGCGAGATCAGGGGGCAGGTGGTTTTCTTCGATCACTTCGGCAACGCCGTCAGCAACATCGGGGCGGCCCTGTTGAAAAAAAGGAAAATACAAAAGATAGTACTGCAAAGGGGAAAGAACTCCATGGACTGTCTGTTCTGCCGGCATTACGCCGAACTGGCGGGCAGCAAGAAACTTGGCGCGATGTTAAACAGTGACGGATTGCTGGAGCTTTGCGTGTTTGGAGGCTCGGCGCGGAAAGCGCATAATCTG
>JAOUPZ010000321.1 GCA_029879595.1 Deltaproteobacteria bacterium
CAGCACCCGGACGTTCCTCAGCCTTTCCATCAGCATATCGTCATCCAGCTCGATCCCGGCCCGCATATCAAAGGTCACCCCCGGGGGCACCTGGTGGGCATAGGTCATTGCGTTGGCGCCCTGGGGGACGCTCCGGTAGAAGGAGCAGCCCGGCGCCATCAAAAGGGCCAGCATCGGAGTAAGCAGCAGAAGGGTCGCGCTCAGTGGTGAACTTGCCTGTCTCATATCTCGTGTCGCCTGTTCCGTCCGGAAGGCTGGGCAGCCTTTCACCAGAGGAGACAGGTCTTGTTCAGGGTTTCCGGATTACCCGGCGGCCGAGCCTGTATCACAGGCCAGTGGACGGACACGCAGGACCGGCTGCGAATCCGGCTGAAGCGAGACCTGCGTGGCCTCGCCAAGAATCTTGGGCTTTATCCAGGCGATGGCATGGCGGTGATCTTCCTGGACCAATCGGGACACCGAGGTGATCCGGCCGGCCTCCTGGCCGCCCAGGAACAGACCCGCCCCCGGCACGGCCTCTGCGGCATCCGCCTCTGCTGCGGGCAGTTCCAGTCCCATCAGCCTGCGGTTCACCCCCCCCCGCCAGTGCAGCCGGGCGTTTACCTCCTGTCCCACATAACAGCCCTTGTCAAAGGACAGCCGGTTGGTCAGGCCCGACTCGGCGGGCAGGGTGTCGGCATCGAAGTCCGCCCCGAACCGGGGAATCCCCGCGGCGATCCGGGCCTCTTCCAGGGCATGATATCCCACCGGCCCCGCCCCGGGAGTGGTCTCCAGCAGTATTTTCACCCAGGCGGACACCGCCCCCGGAGGGAGCAGCGTAGTCTTTCGCGGTATTCCTCCAAGGGGATTGTCGAACTGCAGCACGGTTTCGCCCTGGAACCGGCCAAAGGGGGCCTGCTCCAGGCCCAGGGCCCCGAGGTCTCCGGGTGCCGTCGGGCCCAGCAGGTCAATGCGGACGAGGGGCACCAGCCCGAACTCCACGGCCTCGCGGATATGATAGCCCTCCAGGTGTCCGGCCAGCTTGCCGGTGTCGCCCTGGGCGGTCAGCACCAGGTACTGATCCCCCTTCAGCCGGGCGATGTCGATCACATGCATGACCCGGCCCCGGTTGCTGCACATCAGATCGGGAATAAGCCGGCCCTCCCCCAGCTTTTTCACGTTGTTGGTGGTCAGGCCGTTGAGAAACTGCCCCGCGTCCCCCCCCCGCACCAGCAGAACCCCGCCCATGGTATGGTCCAGCACACCCAGGCCCGTTCGTATCAGGTCAGTTTCCGCGGCAAAATCGCCATATTCCAAAGGCAGCGTGACCCCATCCTGCTGGCCCAAGACCGCTCCGTGTTCTTCATTGAATGCTTCCATCACCTGCCCGGCAATGTTTCAGGGGAAATCGTGAGGTTTATGCCATAAAAAAGACTAGCATGGGATGCCGGCAAGGCAAAACAGTTTCCTCCGGCAAGCAGGGCCGGGTTGCCTTCCGCAACCGGGATAAAGCAAACTATAGATAGGCAGCTGCATGGAATAACGCCGGGATGATGAAACGACAGGAAGGGGAACATACCCTTTGCTCCCCGGGGGAAACAGGGCCCGGCATGTCAGCAACTGTCAAGGAGGTTGGACATGACCCAGACCTGGAACGATGTACAGCATATGGCCGCCGAACTGGCCAACCTGTACCCGGACGTTGATCCCCGCGACATCCCGCTGAACGTGCTGCGGGAAAAAATGTCGGAGGTTCCTTCCATGGCCGGCTTTGCCAATCTGCTCACCGAGCACCTGCTGCAGGAAGTGCAAACGGCCTGGCAGGATGAGTACCATGGGACGGAAACCGAAGAGCTGTTACAGGCCGCCCGGTAAATCCTGTGGCAGCCGTGGGGACGGGAAATAACACGGCCGGTTCAGGGGACGCGAGGCCGGGGCTCGGGCTAAACAGCCTGCGCCAGCCCTCCCGGCAGGGGGCTGTCGCACCCGCACATCAGGCTGATCCCGGCTCCCGTCATTCCTCCCCGGAGTCCAGCCTTGTTTCCACCAGCACATCCGAATGCAGCGTCTTGTGCACGGGGCATTTATCGGCGATCTCCAGCAGCCGGGCCCGCATTGCCTCATCCAGGGGGCCCTCCAGGCTGATCGTCCTTTCAAACCGGTCGATTTTTCCCTGGGGCCCCTCGCACACCTGACAGTCCTCGGCATGCACCTTGGCGTGGTTCAGCCTGACGGTCACCCTGCCCAGGGGCCAGTTCTTTCTTTGGGCGTACATGCGCAGGGTCATGGAGGTGCAGGCCCCCAGCGAGGCCATCAAAAGATCGTAGGGAGCCGGGCCGGAATCGTTGCCGCCGTATTTTTGCGGTTCATCCGCCCGCAGGGGATGGCCGGAGGCGGATATTTCCTGGCCGAAGGGACCGTCGCCGTTCTCCGCCACCACCACCGTTCCCGGGCGGGCCCGTGCGCTGGGACCCTCGGCGCTGGTCCTGCGCTGCGCCGAGATGTACCGGGACGCCCAGGCCGAGAGCACATCGGCTACGAACATTGAATCATGGCGGCGGGTGAGGAGGTGATCCGCGGTGTCCAGCGAGACGAAGCTCTTGGGATGCCTGGCGGCGGTGAAAATGCGGGTGGCGTTCTCAATACCCACCGTCTCGTCCAGCGGGCTGTGCATGACCAGCAGGGCCCGGCCCAGGGACCCGATGCTCCGGGACAGGTTCACCGAACGGATGTCATCCACAAACTGACGCCTGATGCAAAAATCCCTTCCTCCCAGGGAAACCCGGGCCTCTCCGCTGGTTTCCACGGTTCCCAGGGCCGCGGAGAACAAATGGCTCACATGCGAGGGGTCAAAGGGTGCCCCAATGGTGGCCACGGCGGTGGCCCCGGGAATGCGCTCGGCCGCCGCCAGCACCGCCGCGCCACCCAGGGAGTGCCCCACGAGTATTTCCGGCGGGCTGTATTCCCGCTCCAGAAAGGCCGCGGCGGCTACCAGGTCATCCACGTTCGAAGAAAAATTCGTGTTGGAAAAATCACCCCCGCTTCCCCCCAGCCCGGTGAAATCGAAGCGGAGCACGGCAATGCCCTGGGCCGCCAGCGCGCTGGAAATGCGGGCCGAGGAAAGGGCGTCCTTGGTGCAGGTGAAGCAGTGGGCAAACAGCGCAAAGGCGCGGGGCTCGCCGGCAGGCCGGTCCAGCCGGGCCGCCAGCAACGAACCGTCCGAGCCGGGAAACTCCAGTTTTTCACTTTTGTATGACATGGGCGGTTCTCCTGAAAGCTGGACCGGTCCTGATGTTTCTGCCGGAGGACTGTCCCGCCTGGCGGCGGCATGTTCTTCTATTATCCGGTCCGGATACGTTAAAGCAAAACAACCGCTGAATAAATCGGCCGGATATTTTTCCCGGAGACGGAACACCGGCAGCGGGCCGTCCTCAATGAGGTCCCAGTGCGCTGGCTGTCGGCGTGCTGTCTTCGGCTACCTGGGTGCTACCTGCGTGCTATCAGTGTTTTACAGGCGGCGGAGAGCCGGTAATTTATTGTGCCCGGGGCCTCAATCGTGGATAATGGCGCTGCATTTTAACCACCAGCAGATGGTTTTTGTCAGCCCTAGCCATGGAGTTGCCATGCTGGAAGTTGTCGTCCTGGGAGCCGGAATGCAGGGCCGGGCGGCGGTATACGACCTGTGCCGGCAGAAAAACATAGACCGGGTGAGCGTTATCGACGCCGATCCGACGACCCTGGATGCTTTCGGCGAGGGCCTGGAGCACGACAAGATAGTTCCGCATTGCAACTCCCTGGAAAAAATCC
>JAOUPZ010000322.1 GCA_029879595.1 Deltaproteobacteria bacterium
ACCGGCAACTGGAGCCAGACACACAAACTCATGGCCTCCGACTCTCAGCTCTCAGATAATTTTGGCAGCAAAGTGTCCATCAGCGGCGATAACGCCATTGTGGGGGCGTCTTATGAAGACGGCGGGCCGGGGACGCTGACCTGCGGTGTGACCACCAATGCCGGAACTGTCTGTAATGCCGGAGCGGCGTATGTGTTCCATAGGGACTCCGTCACCGGCGACTGGAGTGAAACGTCGATTCTGCACGCCTCCGATGCCCAGACCGATGACCGATTCGGCTTCTCGGTGGCCATTGGCAGCGATCATGCCATTGTGGGGACCTATTTGGAAGACGGCGGGGATGGTGATCCCTTATTTGGGACTGGAGCGGTGTATATTTTTGATTAGGGTCCTATCTCCTCTGGTTCCTTTGGCCTTTCAGGGCCCATCCCTTTCAGGCCAAAGACTTGTTTACCTGTTTTTGCCATGGAAAACCTTTGCTCCCCCGAAAAGTTTTTCAAGGAAGATCATGTGGCTTAAAACGTTGAAATTATAGCAGTCACTTAATAAATGTTCCTGTTAAAAGGCATCAGAAATTTTAGAAATTGCGCCAGGTTAATAAACGGGACTCCAATTATGCGGGGGGCTGCTTCTGGTGCTTTTTGCGGAAATTGGAAGGGGTAATGCCATGCCACTTGCGGAAGGCAGTGGTGAAGGTGCTGGCTTCGGAATAACCAAGCATCAAAGATACATCATTGATGTTGAACTGGTTGTTGTTCAGGTAGGAGGCGGCCAGCTCCTGCCGAATCTTCTGAATCAGGTTGCGGTAGTTCAAACCATGTTCGGCGAGTTTGCGCTGCAACGAGCGGGTGGAGGTGCCCATTCTTTTTGAAACCACCTCAAGACTGGGGTCACCGTTCAGGAATTCAGCCTGGAGGGGGCCGGTAGATTTCCATAATAAAAGTGCCATGCATATCCTGGCTTACCAGCAGGGGTTCCAGCAATTGCTCCATGAACAGGTCCGGGTGAGATTCGATAAAAATTCTTTTTTTGTGACCACTTTGTAACTTCCAATAAAGTACTTTTTATGCGGGAAGCAGCGGGGCGGCAAAAAGCCCGCAAACCTGACCGGCTAAAAGCTGGTGCCCGTAAAGCCAAGTCGGGCGTGAATGAAGCCCCAAATGACCTGCGAATCCAAGGGGGACAGAGGGGAAAATCCGCATATTAACCATTGAAAGAGGTGAAACCATGTTTGATAACTCATTTTTTCGCCAGGCAACCTGGGTCGTGATGTTTATATTTTCCTCGCTGGCGCTGGTGGCCTGCGGCGGCGGGGACGGCGGTGGCAAAAGTTCCGTCTCCCTGAAAGTCAGCGACCTGACCCTGAGCACAGAAGAGGACATCCCGCTTTCCATTACCCTGTCGGCCTCCGGCACCGCGGCGGCCAAGGCCCTGTTCGCCCTGGTGACCGATCCGTCCCATGGGCAGATCGGCTGTTCCGGCGATACCAACGCCATCTGCACCTACACCCCGAACGCGGACTTCAACGGCTCCGACTCCTTCACCTATCAGGCGGAAAACAACGGTTCGGCCACCGAACCGGCCACGGTGACCATCACCGTGACCCCGGTGGAGGACGCTCCCCGGGCCGATAATGTAACGGCCACCACCGATGAGGACGCAGACGCGAGCGTCACCCTGGCCGGAGTGGACCCGGACGGCACGGCGGTGACCTACAACTCCCCCTCCGCAGGCGATCAGGGCGGCGCCCTGAACTGCACGGACGCGGACTGCACCTACACCCCGCTGGCTGACTTCTTCGGCACGGAGATATTTACCTACACCGTGACCAGCGACGGCCTGAGCAGCCTGACGGCCACGGTGACCATCACCGTGACCCCGGTGGAGGACGCCCCCCGGGCCGATAATGTGACGGCCGGTGCCAATGAGGACACCACCGCGAGCGTCACCCTGGCCGGGGCCGACCCGGACGGTACGGCGGTGACCTACAACTCACCCTCCGCAGGCGATCAGGGCGGCGCCCTGAGCTGCACGGGCGCGGACTGCACCTACACCCCGCTGGCCAACTTCTCCGGCACGGAGATATTTACCTACACCGTGACCAGCGGTGGCGAAACCAGCCCAGCGGCCACGGTGACCATCACCGTCAACGGGGTGAACGACGCGCCCACCATCAGCGGCGCACCGATAACCACCGGAGCGACCGGAACGGCCTATAGTTTCACGCCCACGGCTTCTGATGTGGATGGGGACAACCTTAGCTTCTCACTGACCGGCGCACCTGGCTGGCTGAGCATTAATGCGTCCTCCGGTGAGCTTTCCGGCACACCCACTGATGCGGACATACCAGCCAGCGGCGACGGCGTCTTTGCCGATGTGGATATCTGCGTCACAGATAACGTAATTGCCTCACCGGTCTGCCTGGGGGTCTTCACCATCACCGTGACCGATGAGTCATCCGATCCTGTCACCAGTCTGGCAGCCTGGGACGAGGACAACGCGGTGGACCTCTCCTGGGCCAACCCGGGCAGCGCCGATCTGGCCGGGGTGGTCATCATGCGCCGCAACGACGAGATTTTCCCCACCGGGGTGAACGACGCCCAGGCCGTACAGGTCAGCGACACCCTGCTGGAAGGGACCATGGACGCCGGACTGACGGCGGGGACCTATCATTACGCGGCCTTTGCCTATGATGAGGTGCCCAACTATTCCCCGGCGGTCACGGCCACCGCCACGCCCTTCGATCCGTTCACCCGCCAGCGGGCAAACTTCCACGCCTCCGATGCCTCGAGCAATGACAGGTTTGGCTGGTCGGTATCCATCAGCGGCGATTACGCCCTCGTGGGCGCCACCCAGGAAAGCGGCGGGGCCGGCAATCCAATATCATGGGCCGGGGCGGCCTATGTGTTCAAGCGGGATCCAGGCACCGGCAACTGGAGCCAGACCCAAAAGCTTATGGCCTCCGATGCCCAGGCCGATGATTGGTTCGGCTGGTCGGTGTCCATCAGCGGTGATTACGCCATTGTGGGGGCATACGCAGAAGACGGCGGCACGGGCGATCCGGTATCAGGCGCAGGGGCGGCATATGTGTTCCAGCGGGACCCCGGCACCGACAACTGGAACGAGGTGGCGATCCTGCATGCCTCCGATGCCCAGGCCGATGATAGTTTCGGCCATTCGGTGTCCATCAGCGGCGATTACGCCATCGTGGGGGCCGTCAATGAAGACGGCGGCACGGGCGATCCCTTAACCTGGGCCGGGGCAGCCTATGTATTCAAGCGGGATCCCGGCACAGGCAACTGGAGCCAGACCCACAAACTCACGGCCTCCGACCCTCAGGCCTATGATTGGTTTAGCTATTCGGTGGCTATCAGCGGCGACTATGCCATGGTGGGGGCACATCAGGAAGACGGCGGGGCGGGCAATCCCATAAACGGCGCAGGGGCGGCGTATGTGTTCAAGCGGGACACAGGCACCGGCAACTGGAGCCAGACCCAAAAACTGATGTCCATAGACGCCCAGGCCAGTGACCAATTTGGCGTGTCGGTGTCCATCAGCGGCGATTACGCCATCTTCGGGGCCAGTCTGGAAGACGGCGGGTCGGGAGATCCCATAAACGGAGCAGGGGCGGCGTATGTGTTCAAGCGGGATACCGGTACCGGCAACTGGAGCCAGACACACAAACTCATGGCCTCCGACTCTCAGCTCTCAGATAATTTTGGCAGCAAAGTGTCCATCAGCGGCGATAACGCCATTGTGGGGGCGTCTTATGAAGACGGCGGGC
>JAOUPZ010000323.1 GCA_029879595.1 Deltaproteobacteria bacterium
CCGCACCGACAAGCCCGATATTGTGTACTGCGCCCATAAAAAGCCCCTGCTGCCGGTGCTGCTGTTGAAAAGGCTGGGGCTGCTCAAGGCCAGGGTGATCTTCCATGTGCACCTGATTGTTCCCCCAAGGTTTATCCACCGGGCCTTCCATGCGCTGGCCAGGGCCACAGCCGATGTATTGATATGTGTATCCAGGAGGGTTTTCGATCAGTGGGAGGGCGGCAGACGGGAACTGGTATACAACCCCATACCTCCCGAAGTACTGATACAAAAAAGCCCCTGGACTCCCGGCCAGCCGCTCAGGGTGGGATTCGTTGGTTCGACCACCTATTTGAAGGGCTTCGACCTGTTTCTGGAAATTGCGAAAAAACTGGGCGGTAGCGACCGGAAACCTGGATATGACTTCAGGGTGTTCACCCGTACCCCCGTGCCAGAACAGGACGTCCCGGTGACATATTTCCAGGAAAGCACCGGTGCGGATATTTACCGGAACATGGATGTACTGCTGATCTGTTCCCGGGCCGAGGAATCGTTCAGCCTGACAGCCCTGGAAGCCGCCGCCAACCATATCCCGGTGGTATTTCCCGGCCAGGCGGCCCTGCTGGAAATCCTGACCCCGGAAATAAGCGGTGAGATGTATCAACAATCACGGGTGCAGGATATGGTCGCGGCCCTGGAAACGCTGGCCAGGCGGCTGGAAGAAGACCCCCGGGCCTGCCAGCCCCAAAGCGAGGAATTGCTTCGGCGTTACTCACTGGAGGTCTTCAGGGACAGAATGCGGGAAATATTCTCTGGGAGCGATTACCCCCACGCCAGCCCGGATAAAGGCCAGACACCATGAGTATTCTGATCACCGGAGGAGCGGGTTATATCGGCTCGCACATGGCGCTGGAACTGTTGGATGCGGGGCAGGAGGTGGTGGTACTGGACGATTTGTCCAACGGGTTTCGCAACCTGGTGGATGGCCGCGCCGGTTTTGTCCGGGGGGACATTGCCAACATATCTTTGGTGGAATCCGTTCTGAAGGAACATAAAATCACGGCAGTGATCCACTTTGCCGGCTCGGTGGTCGTTCCGGAATCTGTGGAAGACCCCCTGAAGTACTATCGGAACAATACGGCAAAATCCCGCGTGCTGATCGAAACCTGCCTGGCCGCTGGTGTCAAGCACTTCATTTTTTCATCCACCGGGGCGGTATATGGAAATCACGGCCTGGAGCCCTTGGACGAAGATACCCCGCCCCAGCCCGTATCCCCTTATGGGCACTCCAAGCTCATGACCGAGCAGATCCTGCGCGATGTCTCGGCTGCCCATGGGATGGCCCATATCTCGCTGCGTTATTTCAACGTAGCCGGTGCCGACCCCGGGGGGCGTCTGGGTCAGGCCCCCCTGAAGGCCACCCATCTGGTCAAGGTGGCCTGCGAGGCGGCCCTGGGCAAGCGGGAATTTCTGACCATCCATGGAACGGACTTCCATACCCCGGACGGCACGGGAATCAGGGACTATATCCACGTCACTGATCTGGTAAATGTCCACAATCTGGCCCTGGAACACTTGCGCGGGGGTGGAGAAAACCTCACTCTCAACTGCGGATATGGCAGGGGATATTCCGTGCAGGAAGTGGTTGATGCCGTAAAGAAGGTTTCCGGAGTGAACTTCAGGGTAAAATACGCCGACCGGCGACCCGGCGATGCCGCAGTAACCGTGGCCTGCACGAAACGGCTGACCTCGCTGACCGGGTTTAGCCCAAGATATGACAACCTGGAGACCATCATCGCCCATGCCCTGGCCTGGGAGGCCGGCTACCATGCGGAAGAACTACCTGTAATTCGTCCCGGCGGCAACCGCCACTGAGCATACCGGCCTGGTGTTCCCGGGGAGACTCCGGTGCCGGGCCTACTCCCGCTCCACCCGCTTCAGGTCCGCGTCCACCATCATTCTCACCAGTTCGGCCAGGGTGGTCTGGGGGTTCCAGCCCAGTTTTTGGCGGGCCTTGGAAGGATCGGCGAACAGCACGTCCACTTCGGCCGGGCGGTAAAACGCCGGGTCAACCACCACATGCTGCTGGTAGTCCAGCCCCACATGGCCAAAGGCCAACTCACAGAATTCGCGCACCGAGTTGGTCCGGCCCATGCCCACCGCATAGTCGTCCGGCTCGTCCTGCTGAAGCATCAGCCACATGGCCTCCACATAGTCCTCCGCATACCCCCAGTCGCGCCGGGCGTCCAGGTTGCCCAGCGCCAGCTTTTCCTGCTTTCCCAGCTTGATGCGGGCCACCCCGTCGGTGATCTTGCGGGTAACGAATTCCAGGCCCCGCAAAGGGGACTCGTGGTTGAACAGGATGCCGCTGGAGGCGTGAATGCCGAAGCTCTCGCGGTAGTTTATCGTGGCCCAGTGGGCGAACACCTTGGAAAAGGCATAGGGACTGCGGGGATGGAACTTCACTTTTTCGCTCTGCTTATCCGACTCGACCTTGCCGAACATCTCCGAGGATGAGGCCTGGTAGAAGCGGACGCGGGAGTTGAATATCCGCACTGCCTCCAGCACATTCAGGGCCCCGATGCCCGTCACCTGGGCCGTCAGCACGGGCTGGGTCCAGGATGTAGCCACGAAACTCTGGGCCGCCAGGTTGTACACCTCGTCCGGCTGGGATTTCTCCAGGGCCCTGAGTTGTGAAGACAGGTCAAGCAGGTCCCCGTCCAGCAGGGTCACCTTGTCCAGCAGTTCCATTTCCCGCAGCCGCCACAGGGTGTCGGAACCGCGGCGGGTCTGCAGGCCGAAAACCTCATATCCCTTTCCCAGTAGCAGGCGCGCCAGATAAGCACCGTCCTGCCCGGAAATGCCGGTTATGTATGCCTTCTTAGTCATCGATATTTTTCTCCCAATATTCAAGCAGATCCCTGAGTGTGTTTTCCCAGGGGATTTCCGGCAGCCATTCGCAGCAGGCCGTGATCTTATCATTGGAGGCACTGACCCGCCGTTGCTCGGCCTTGCGAAATCTCGTGCTGTCCGTGATTATGCTGGCTTTTACTCCGGCAATTTCCATCATATCCTCCAGAGCCTTTTTGACAACCCGCTCCCGCCCCGAACAGACATTGTACACCTCCCCGTTCGCCCCCTTTTCCAGCAAAAGCAGATAGGCCCGCACCACATCCCTGACATCGGTGAAGTCCCGGCTGACGTCAATATCCCCCACCGATATTTCCGGGAGCTGGCGGTTGTTTTTGATAAGCACCACCTGCCGGGCGAAGTCTGACAGGGCGAACATGGGCCCCTGACCGGGGCCGATGTGATTGAAAGGCCGCACCATCAGGATTTCAAAACCGGATGTCTGGCTCCACTGATAGCACAGGGCCTCCGCGGCCACCTTGCTCACCGCATATGGGTTGCGGGGCCGCAGGGGGGTGGATTCCCTGATGGGCAGTTGTTCCTCGGGCACAAGGCCGTACACATCTCCGGAGCCGACGAAGAGCATCCGCCCCCTGAAACCGCAGGCGTCCAGCGCGCCCAGCAGGTTCAGGGTGCCCAGGAAGTTGATGTCCATTGTTTCCCGGGGGTCCTCAAATGACCGGGGAACGAAGCTCTGGGCGGCCAGGTGCACCACCAGGTCCGGGCTTAGCTCCGCCACGGTTTTCCTGGTGGCATCGGCATCCCTGATGTCCACCATCCGGCCCCCGCTGAGAAACGGCACGCTCTCCCGCAAAGCCTTGAGGTGGCTCCCCACAAAACCATCGTCGCCGGTCAGCAGCAGCCTGGGTTGTCTGTTTTCAGCC
>JAOUPZ010000324.1 GCA_029879595.1 Deltaproteobacteria bacterium
ATCCGCACACGGCCTTCTGTACGGTGCCTTCTGTACGGTGCCTTCTGTACAGTGCCTTCTGTACAGTGCCTTCTGTACAGTGCCTTCTGTACAGTGCCTTCTGTACAGTGCCTTCTGTACAGTGCCCCCGGATCATGGAATAATTCGGGTACTAAGATTCTCACAACACCAGCCCTGGGGCCGGTGATGAAACCGGAAAGCCTTGCCCCCGCAAGGCGCAAACCTGCTATCCTGCCGCCTGCCAAAATGAAAGCCGTCACCCAGTGGATCGTCTCGCTGTTCATCAACGACTGGAAGAATGTTCGCAACCCGTCCGTGCGCTCCGGTTATGGCATCCTGGAAGGCTGGGTCAGCATCGTGGGCAACCTGTTGCTGGCGGGCGTGAAGATGGTGATGGGCATCGCGCTGCAATCCGCCGGACTCATCGCCGACGCCGTTCATTCCTTCAGCGACATGGCCTCCTCCGTGGTGGTCATCTTCAGCTTCAAGACAGCCGGCAAGCCGCCGGACAAGGAGCACCCCTTCGGCCACGCCCGCATCGAATATGTGGCCACCCTGATAGTGGCCCTGCTGATGATCATGGCCGGCTTCCAGATCATAACCGACGCCGTGGGTTCCTTGGGCGAGATGCCGGAGCACCTGGACCCGCTCTCCTGGGAGCTGTTCGCGGTGCTGGTGTTCCTGATGATCTCCAAGGAGGCCATGGCGTTGTTTTCCAACGAGCTGGGGCGCATGATCGACTCCAAAACCCTGGAGGCGGACGGCTGGCACCACCGCTCCGATGCCCTGAGCACCGGCGTGGTCATCCTGGGGCTGGCCGGAAGGAACTGGGGCATTACCTGGCTGGACCCGGCAGCCGGCGTCCTGGTGGGGCTGTGGATCGTCTATATCGCCTTCAAGATGGCCTGGGAAGCCATCTCCCCCCTGCTGGGTGAAATGATTCCCGCGGAGGACCTGGAGGAGATCAAAGACATCGCCAAGGGCGTGGAAGGGGTGATGGATACCCATGACCTGATGGTCCATAAATACGGCCACTTTTATTTCACGGCCATTCACGTTGAGATTTCCGACGAGCTCAGCGTGCACCAGATGCACGATATCACCGTGCTGATTGAGACCCGGCTGCTCAAGCGGTTTCCCGGCCAGTGCGTGGTGCATGTGGACCCGATAAACAAGGAGCACCCCTTGCACAACTTCATCGCCGAGGCCCTGAAGGAGACCGTGCTGGCCCATCCCTCGCTGGTGGAGTTCCGAGACCTGAACCTGTGGCATGAAAACGGGCGGGAGCATGGCAAGGTGGAGGTTTCCGTGGAGGAGGAAACGGACCCGGATACCTTCTCCGCCCTGGCCGGGCATATCCAGGAAAAGGTGCAGGATAAATTCCCTGATCTGACCCTGAATGTTGATATCAAAATTGATTTTTCCGCGGTAGTGACCAGCACATAAAGCCTGGCACCCGGCACAAGCATGAACAGGAGGTTTCATGTCATCAGCAGAGCAATGGAAGGTGCTCCCCCCTGAACCCGATCATATTACCGGGCCCCTGGTGAGCCAGGAGGGGCTCCACCCCCTGGTGGCCAGCATACTGGCCCGGCGCGGGGTGCGTGATGCGGGCTCGGCCCGCCGCTTTCTGGCCCCCCGTCTGACCGACCTGCCCGACCCGTTCGATATGCTGGGGATGGACCAGGCCGTCCGGCGCATCGCCCGGGCTCTGGAACACGATGAGCTGATTGTGGTCTCCGGCGACTATGACGTGGACGGGATAACCTCCACGGCCATCGTCACCATGTTCCTGCAGAGCGCCGGGGGGCGGGTGAAGTTCTTCATCCCCAACCGCTTTCAGCACGGATACGGGCTCACCGGGGAAACGGTGCGGGCCCTGCTGGAGTTCCAGGCCGGCCTGGTCATCACCGTGGACAACGGCATCACCGCCCTGGAGGAGATCCCCCTGCTGCACCGGGCGGGCACCGACACCATCATCACCGATCATCACCTGCCCCGACCGGAAGGGGTCCCCGCCGGAATCGTGCTCAACCCCCTGCAGCCCGGCTGCGGATACCCCTGCAAGCTCATCTCGGGCTGCGGGGTGGCGTTCAAGCTCCTGACGGCGCTGCGCAAGCATCTGCGCGACCAGAACTGGTGGAGCACCCACCGGCCCGAGCCCAACCTGCGGGATTATCTGGATCTGGTGGCCATCGGCACCGTGGCCGACATGGTGCCCCTGGTGGAGGAAAACCGGGTGCTGGTGAGCCACGGGCTGGGCGTGCTGAACCTGGAGGGCGGAACCTCCCGGCGGCGGCCCGGAGTGGAGGCCCTGCTGGAACTGGCCAACGGCGAGCGCCGGAATGACAACGGCCCGACTGAGATCAATGCCCGCACCATCGCCTTTCAGGTGGCCCCGCGACTGAACGCCGCCGGCCGGATGACCGAAGGCTCACTGGGCGTGGAGCTGCTGCTGGCCCCCGGCCTGGAGGAGGCCCGGCCGCTGGCCGGGAAGCTGGAGCAGGAAAACGTCAACCGCCGGGCCGTGGGTGATTCCATGTACAAGGCCGCCGTTGCCCTGGTGGAGGAGCAGGGCCTGGGCGACTCCCCCGGACTGGTGGTGGCCTCCGGTGAGTTCCACGAGGGGGTGAGCGGCATAGTGGCCAGCCGTCTGGTGGAGCGTTACCACCGCCCCGTGGTGGTCTGCGCGGAAAAGGACGGCTCCTACAAGGGCTCGGCGCGCACCGTGCCGGGAATCAACATTACCGAGGCCATCTCAGTCTCGGCGGGGATCATGGAGGAATGGGGCGGCCATCAGGGGGCGGCGGGCTGCCGCTTCTCCCGGGACATGCTGGAGCGGTTTCGCGGGGAGTTCCAGCAGGCCTGCCGGAACCTTTCGGAAAAGGCCGCGCCGCCGGCCCTGAAGATGGAAGGACGGCTGGACATCGGTGATCTGAGCAGTGATCTGGTGGAGCAACTGTTCCGCCTGGCCCCCTTTGGGGAGGCCAACGAGGAGCCCACCTTTCTGCTGGAGGCGGGCCAGCTCAACCAGCCCCCCACCGTGCTGGCCGAAAAGCATCTCAAGTGGCTTCTCGCTCCGCAGGTGGAGATGGTGGCCTGGCAGAAGGCCAACGGATTCGCTCCCCATGGGGTGGGCGGCTATCGGGTGCGGCTGGGGTTCAACGACTTCCGGGGGGTGCGCAAAATACAGCTCACCGTCAAGGATATCCTGTCCGGCTAGCTGAAAAACGGGTAAGTGGTGCCGGGGGAGCTGAACCGGGAGTGCGCTCAGTACTTCACCGAAACCGAGAAATAAAGGGAGCGTTCCTGGAAGGCATCGAAGGCGTCCACGGCCTGCTGCACTGCGGCGTCGGTCACGTCCGATTCACGGCTTATCCCGGAGGAGACCACCTCGTCATCCAGAGCCAGCAGGACCCAGGGATGGGGCGACCAGCGCAGGCCCACCTGCAGGGAGGCCTTCTTGAACACCACCTTCTTCTGGTCCTTGCGTTCCACGGCGGTATCACTGAGGAAGAATGTGCGGGCCTGCCGGCCGGCGGTGACGGAAAAGGCCAGGTTTTCGCTGTCCGGCCAGGGGAAGATGTATCCGTAGTTTACCTGGGTGGTCTGCTCCATGATCCGGCCGTAACTTCCTCCGGACAGTTCCGGGAGGGCGCTGGAACCGTTGCGCGAGTTCCAGCCCATGTTCACCGAGTCGAACAGGGCCAGCCCCAGAAAGAACGGCCAGGGCTCATTGAGCGCCGGCCAGGT
>JAOUPZ010000325.1 GCA_029879595.1 Deltaproteobacteria bacterium
GGAAAGGCTACAGAAGGTATTCGAAAGAATGCTGGAAGAAGCCGAAATCAAGAAGCTTGAAAAGAAGCTCAAGGAGCGCGTGCAGGGCCAGATAGGCCGCACCCAGAAAGAGTATTACCTCAACGAGCAGATCAAGGCCATCCAGAAGGAGCTTGGCACCGGCGAGGACGGCAAGGCCGAAATCGAGGAATACGAAAAGCGCATGGAAAGCGCCAGCATGAGTGAGGAATCGCTGGAGGTGGCCCGTAAGGAGCTGAAAAAGCTCAAGCTTATGTCTCCCATGTCTGCCGAGGCCAATGTGGTCAGGAATTACCTGGACACCCTTATCGGCATGCCCTGGGGCGTCAAGACCGAGGACAATTTTGATCTCAAACGAGCGCAGGAAATCCTGGATGAGGATCACTACGGACTCGATAAGGTCAAGGAACGCATTATCGAATATCTGGCAGTCGCCAAGAAGGTCGGCAAGATAAAAGGTCCGATTATTGTGCTGGTGGGACCGCCGGGCGTGGGCAAGACCTCTCTGGCCCGCTCTGTGGCGCGCGCTCTGGGACGCAACTTTGTTCGCGTCAGCCTGGGCGGCATCCGGGACGAGGCCGAGATCAGGGGCCACCGCCGGACATATATAGGCGCGATGCCTGGCAAGATTATCCAGATGCTCCGCAAGTCCAAGAGTAATAATCCGCTGATGCTGCTGGATGAGGTGGATAAAATGACCAACGGCGTGATGGGCGACCCTGCGGCCGCTCTGCTGGAGGTTCTGGACCCGGAACAGAACAATTCCTTCATGGACCATTACCTGGAGGTGGAATACGACCTTTCCGACGTGCTGTTCTTCTGCACAGCCAACAACATGGAGGGAATCCCCCATGCCCTGTTGGACAGGATGGAGGTGATCTCTCTGCCCGGTTATACCGAGCTGGAAAAGGAAAACATTGCCAACCTGCACTTGATAGAGAAGCAGCGCGAGGAAAACGGCCTGGAAAAGAGCCAGATCCGATTCCGGCGTGAGGCCCTGACAGACGTTATTCAGCGCTATACCCGTGAGGCGGGCGTGCGTAATCTGGAACGCGAGATCGGCAAGATCATGCGCAAGGTTGCCACCCAGCTGGTCAAAAAGCCCAGCATGAGTTCCATCACCATCACCCCCAAGAGGGTGAACGATTTTCTCGGTGTGCCGCGCTTCAAACACGAGCGTATCAGCGGCGCCAACGAGGTGGGAGTGGCCACCGGCATGGCCTGGACCCCCCTGGGTGGAGAACTGCTGTTCACCGAAGTGACCCTGATGCACGGGACCGGCAAACTGATGGTCACCGGCAGGCTCGGAGACGTGATGAAGGAATCCGTGCAGGCCGCCATGAGCTATGTGCGCTCCAATTCCAACCGACTGGGCATTCATTCAGCGGAATTCCAGCGCAAGGATGTGCATATCCATTTCCCCGAGGGTGCCGTGCCCAAGGACGGCCCTTCCGCCGGGGTCACGCTCACCACGGCCATTGTTAGCGCCTTTACGGGCATTCCCGTGCGCAAGCGAATCGCCATGACCGGTGAGGTAACACTGCGTGGCAAGGTGCTGCAAATTGGCGGCCTGAAGGAAAAACTGCTGGCAGCCAAGCGTGGCGGTGCCGAGGAAACACTGATTCCGTATGATAACGAGAGCGATCTATCTGAAGTCCCCAAGGAAATCCGCAAGGGGATCAAGATAACCCCGCTTAAATATGTTGAGCAGTATTTGCAGATTTCACTGGAGAAGATGCCCGAACCGCTGCCGGAAACGGACAGCGACGACACTTCCACTGGCGGGTCCCACGGCGATATTATCCAGCCCCCGGACAGCGCCGGCAGTGTCACCCCCCGGGTTTATACCAAAAGGAACTGATAGCAATTCATTTCCTTGATATATCGCCAGGGCAGGAACCTTAAAGCCGGGAGATTTCGCCAGACTTCTCCCGGCTTTTCTTTTTTTCCCAAAATGCTTTTCCCGAAATATCTCAGGTAAAAGGCACCACAGTTGCGCCGGGCCTGTTTGGGCCTCGCGGCAGCTACCCTTTAATCGGGCGCGGGGCTGGCCACTGCGGGCAGATAGGTCCTCCAGATATCCGGAGCGCTCTCTGGTCTCAGGGTGGGGGCCAGGGCCGGCAGCCAGCCCGGCTCGCGGGGCTCACGCTCCAGCCTGAAGCTGGACTGGTGAAGCAGCTTGTTGCCCTTTTTCAGATTGCAACGGGTGCAGGCCGTCACCACATTGGTCCAGCAGGTCTTTCCCCCCTTGCTCCGGGGAACCACATGGTCGTAGGTAAGCAGGCTGGCCGGCATGGGTTTATGGCAATACTGGCAGGTGTAGTTATCGCGGTAATACAGGTTCTGCCGGGAAAACTTAACCTTGCGTGGATGGGTGCGGAAGTATTTGTTGAGCTTTACAACGGCCGGCAGGCTCATGGACAGCGAGGGTGAGTGGAGTATGGTGTCGTAGCGCTCCAAAACGTCCACCTTTCCCAGAAAAAACAGGGTAACGGCCTTTTGCCAGGGGATAATTTTCAATGGCTCATAAGCTGCCGAGAGCAACAGAGTATTTTCCATGAAGCCTGATCCCTAATTGTGGTTCTTATTCTTCCTTTATCTCTGGCGGTTCAACACGAAGATAATCCTTACCGCGGTTTTTCGTACTTCTTTCGCAAAGCTCGGGATCGGCGTAATTGATGACTCTTGATTTTGAGCTGCCCTTTGTCAGCTCGGACTTTTCCCCTTCCTTTTCCATGACGCAGCTACCCTTGCCGCTTCTGCTGAATTTCTTTTCCGGTGCCTTGTATTCCCATTTGGCGGCGCAGCCGACAACCAGAATACTCAGCCCCAAGACTGCCATATATTTCCAGGTATTTTCAATATTTTTGAATATTTTCATCCCTGTATCTTCTTCTTCCGGCCCGCCCACATCCGTTCCCTGAGTTCGTACTTTTTTATTTTGCCGGTAGATGTGCGGGGCAGTTTTTCAAAAAACACGCTTTTAGGAGCCTTGAAACCCGCCAGGTACTCCCTGCAATGCAGTATCAGTTCTTCCTCGCTGGCCGTTTTGCCCTCACCCAGTGTAACAAAGGCCACCGGAACCTCACCCCATTTTTCATCGGGGCGGGATACAACCGCCACATCTCCCACCGCCGGATGCTTATACAGGGCGTTTTCCACCTCTATGGTGGAAATGTTCTCTCCTCCGCTTATTATAATATCCTTGGCGCGATCCTGCAGTTCAATGTAGCCATCAGGATGCAGCACCCCCAGATCACCGCTGTGGAACCAGCCGTTGCGCAGGACTTTTTCGGTGGCCTGCTGATCCTTGTAGTAGCCCTTCATGACGATATTGCCTTTCATGCAAACCTCGCCCATGGTTTTCCCGTCCGCCACAACAGCATTTCCCTGCCCGTCCAGCACGGTAATGTCCTCACAGAGCATGTAAGGAACACCCTGCCGTGCCATCAGTCCGGCTTTTTCCTCGACCGGCAACGGCTTCCAGTCGGGCTGCATTTCGCAGACAGTAATGGGCCCATAGGTCTCTGTCAATCCGTAGACATGAATCACTCTGGCGTTCAGGGCCAGCATCTGGCCAATTATCCGGGGGGAGGGCGGGGCGGCGGCCGTGGATACCGTCAGCCCCTGGCTGAAGGCCGCTATGCCCTCCTCTCCTGCTCCCTCCACGATCATTTTCAGCACGATGGGGGCTCCGCAAAGATGAGTTACCCCCCGGTCCATTATCTC
>JAOUPZ010000326.1 GCA_029879595.1 Deltaproteobacteria bacterium
GGTGAGTCTTCATATAGCGTTTCAGGAATGTCTGATCAAAGGGAGCGTGGAAGGCCACCAGGGGGCTCTTGCCCGCAAACTCCAGGAAATCCAGCAGCACTTCCGGCTCCGGGTCGCCCGCCGCCTGCTGCTCATGGGTAATGCCGTGCACCAGTACGTTTTCCTTGGAACCGCCCTTTTCCTGCCGCAGAAACCGGTGGAAGACCCTGCCCATGGATATGGAAAGCCCTTCCATGCGCACCGCACCAATGGAAAGCAGGCTGTCCCTCCTGATGTCCAGGCCGCTGGTCTCCACGTCCACCACCACCAGGGACTGCTTTTCCAGAGGATTATCCAGGGATTGGTCCGGCAGGTGGCGCCAGCCATCGACCCGGGTCCGGATGGATTCATCCAGCTTGGGCTGAAAGATGGAGAACAGTCTTTTCATAACTGAAAGTCCAGCCTCAAACGGGTCTGGAGCTTCCTGGTCTGACGGAACACCTCCTTGAGAATCCTCCTGTCCAGCGGATTGAGCGTATCGGGATCAAGCAGGTTGTTCACCTCCACCCCGTCCCGGCCCTGCTGCCTTTGCAGCCGCAGCCTGAGCATCTGCAGAAAGCAGTGGGCATCCCCCCAGGCATCAGCCTCCCCTTCCGGCAGGGCCCTGGCTTCCTTCAGGGACATGAACCGGGCCTGGGTGTTGGTCTCCTTCACCCCGTGCTGCAATGACCAGATACGCGCGGCGTCAACAATGGGCGTGGCTCCGGCCAGCTTGAGGTTTATGGTGTGAGGGTGCTTCTCATCGTCGGCAAAGCTGAAGTCCTGGAAGAACCCCAGGGGAGGGGCGATACGCAGGGCGTTTTCGGCCATCATCCTGAGAAACCGCGGATAGGATGCCACATACCCGACCAGCCACTCCCTCAGTTCTGCCACCGGGGCGCCGTTGCCGTAAAGCTCGCGGAAATCGAAGAAAATGGTGGCGTTCAGCAGATGTTCCGGATTGCCTCCATCGATCCAGCGCTTAAAGCGTCCTTTCCATTCCTCCAGGCTCAGACAGCACTCCGGGTTGCCGGCCATGATGTTCCCCTTGCACAGGGTAAAACCACATTTGGCAAGGGCCTCGTTGATTTTTTTGGCCAGCGGCAGCAGGGACTGCCGGCACTCCTCGGCACTGGTGCCTTCCGGGGGCACGAATATGATGCCGTTGTCCTGATCGGATTTCAGGGTCTGCTCATAGCGCCCCTCGCTGCCGAAGGACAGCCAGGTGAAGGGTGGCAGCTGGGCTTCATGCTCCCGCACGATCATGGTGATAACCCGGTGGGTCACGTTGTCGTTCAACTCGGTGATGATCCGTATGAGCGATGCCGCCTGCACCCCCTGGGTGAGCAATTGATCAATGAGCACCTGGATGCTGGACGCGGCCCTGGCCACCCGCTCCAGACTGGTGGCCGTTTCTATCGTCCGGCCCAGCTGAACCATGCTCACCCGCTGCAGGGAGAACAGGTCGCGCTCGGAAACAACCCCCACCACGCGGCCCTCCTGCTCTACGGGCAGGTGGGTGAAGCCCATCCGGGCCATCATCTCCACAGCATCGTGAACGGGGGCATCGGGCCCCAGTGACCGGGGGCCGGGAGTCATCACCTGGCCCACCGGGGTTTCCATTCCCAGTTCGGGAAAGATCACCCGGGGCAGCAGATCCCGCAGGGTGAATATCCCCGCCAGGCGATCATCATCGTCAACCACCACGATGGACCCCACCCCGGAGTTGCCGATCTTGTCCAGGGCGCTGCGCACCGAGTCACCGGTCCGGCAAAGCAGCGGCGGGGTGCTCATGATTGAACCCAGGGGCGCGGTCAGCGGCAGTGACTCCAGAAGGCGGGTGGAGGAATGCTGCCGGGCCACCACATGGGCCTTGGGGATAAGGTGGTGAATCCGCCTGGTGCCGAACGCCCCGAACTCCGGGCTGTTGGCCAGCAGGTAATCAAAGCCCTCCCTGTGCAGGCAGAACACGAAGGTGTCCTCCAGCGCTTTGGTATAAAGATGCACCGGGCGCTTTTCCCGCAGGGCTCCCAGGGGAAACACCTCCCCGGTCTCCAGTTCCCAGGCCAGGGAATCGTTGCCGCCGTCCTCCCGGCCAAAGCCCCCCACGCTGCCCTTCTTGATTATGTAGAGCCACTGGGCCGGCCCGTCATTGGGGGAGGTAATGGTCTCGCCCTTGAGATAGAAGCGCTCCACCAGATGCTCGCCCAGGTATTCCAGAAACTCCGGGCGCATGTGGCTGAAGGGGGCATGGGCGGTAAAAAACTCACGCAGGCGCTGTGGAATATGGGGCGACATCTTCCTCCTGTCAAATCTGGTGGAATCCGGTCACTCCGGCGGCTTCCGGTCGGCAGACCGGATCACGGCCGGGCTATATCAAAAGCGGTTTCAAAACTACCATTAACCGGGGGCGCTGTCCCGGCCCCCGTGGCCCCCGTGGCCTCTGGAGGCCATTGCCGTTAACTTTGAGACCAGTTTCAAACTTTTCGGACGTTCAGAATTGTTAATATAAGCTACTATATCCGGAAAGACGCGATGAAGAAAATATTGTTGGCCTTCCGGCAACAGAGAATACACCGCCCATCCCGAGGAATCACCATGGCAAAATCCTCCTCTCCTTCCTCCGGCCCTGTGAAGCTGGTCTCCTGGAACGTGAACGGCATCCGCAGCGCCCTGGGCAAGGGATTCCTGGAGTTTGTCGCCGGATTCGGGCCGGATGTGCTGTGCCTGCAGGAAACCAGGGCCGAGCCGGAACAGGTCGGAATGGATCTGAACGGCTATCATGCCTACTGGAACCCGGCCCAAAAAAAAGGATACTCGGGAACGGCCCTGTTCTCCCGGCTTGAGCCCCTGTCCATCACCACCGGCCCGGGCGGCCTGCTGGAAGACACGGAAGGCCGGGTCATCACGGCGGAATACCCCGGACTGTTCCTGGTCAATGTTTATACCCCCAACGCCCAGCGGGGCCTGACCCGGCTGGAGCACCGCGGCCAGTGGGACGCCGCCTTCCTTGACTACCTGCGGCTGCTTGATGGGAAGAAACCCGTGGTGTTCTGCGGAGACCTCAACGTGGCTCACCGGGAAATAGACCTGGCCAACCCCAGGGCCAACATCAACAACGCCGGGTTCACCCCCCGTGAGCGCCAGGGCTTCGAGAACATTCTGCGGGCGGGGTTCATGGACACCTTCCGGGAGTTCACCGGCGAAGGAGGACACTATACCTGGTGGAGCATGCGCAAAGGGGTGCGCGAGAAGAACATCGGGTGGCGCATTGATTATTTCTGCATATCGGCCCGCCTGCGGCCCCGCCTGAAGAACGCCTTTATCCTGCCCGCTGTCCTGGGCTCTGATCACTGCCCGGTGGTGATGGAACTGGAGGGACTGGACTAAAGCGTTATCACCGCCCCGGACACGCCGGCTCTAGGAGGGCGGCGCCCCGGACAGCCTTCCAAAGCGCAGCCGGTGCCACTTGGGCTCCATGGTCAGCTCCAGCCGCTCCAGATACTGCACCACCATATCGGTTGCCTCCTCCTCAAGATCGTCCGGGTTCACCCCCACCGGGTTCTTGATGTGCATCCGAAACAGCAGTTCCCCTTCAACGGCGGATATGATCTGGCCCACCAGCCATAGCTCATCGCCGTTCTCGCAAACCTTGCAGGGAATATAATACAGCTGGGCGGTGGCAATCAGGGCGGCCCCGGAGACATTCCCCAGCCTGATCGCCA
>JAOUPZ010000327.1 GCA_029879595.1 Deltaproteobacteria bacterium
TCCGGATGTTTTTTTTTCGTGCGGGTGTTTCCGGTGAAATATCCTGGTCTTCCCCCGCTGATTACCCTGCTGTTCGTCTGCAAATATGCCCAGGCATCAGCCGTCTTGGCCATAGATCCCCGGAGGAAGCAGGGGTTGCCATGCTTCGTCACGGCAGGCGGTCTCATAGGCCCGGGCGGCTTTGAGGGCCAGGGCCTCGGCAAAGGGGGCGGCGTGGATCATCAGCCCGATGGGCAGCCCGTCTGAGGTGAGCCCACAGGGCACGCTCACCGCGCACAGGCCCAGGTTGTTGGCCACGCTGGTGTTCCGCAGGTAGAGCCGGTTGTGGTGGGCATAGCTTTCCGGCGAGGCGTCCACCATCTCCAGGGGCCGGGCCATGATGGGAGTGGTGGGGGAGAGCAGCACGTCCACCCCGGCCAGGGTGTGGGCCAGCGAGGCCCGGATGCGCCGCCAGCCCGCCAGCAGTTGCACATACTCGCTGGCGCTTAGCTCCCGGCCCGCCTCCAGCCGGGGCGTCACCACCGGGTCCAGCCTGTCGGAGTGCTCATCCAGCAGCCTGCCGCAGAAGGCCAGGGCCTCGGCGGCCACCAGGCGGTCCCGCTTTTTCAGCGAGAATATTTCCTCCACCTGGGGCACCTGCAGGGAAAACACCCGCGCTCCCAGCTCACTGAATTTTTCGGCGGCCCGGCGCACGGCCTGCTCCACCTCCTCGTCCGCATCATCGAACATCACGGTTTCGCAGATTCCCACCCGCAGTCCCTGCGCACCCTCCTCCGGGGGAGGCTCCCTGTCCGGCGGGGCGATTCCCCAGGTGGTTTCATCGCCCGGCTCCGGGCCGGCCAGCGCTCCGTAGAGCAGCCAGGCGTCCTCGACCAAGGTGGCCAGCGGCCCCACCGAGTCCAGGCTCCAGGACAGGGGATACACCCCGGCGCGGCTGATCCTGCCCACGGTGGTCTTCAGCCCCACCAGACCGTTCAGCGCGGCGGGGATGCGCACCGAGCCTCCGGTGTCCGTGCCCAGGGCCACCGGGGCCAGCCCGGCCGCCACGGCCACCCCCGCGCCGCTGGAGGAGCCGCCGGGAATGTAATGCCGGGTTTTCCAGGGGTTCTTCGGGGTGCCCTGATCGTGGTTCACGCCCACACCGCCAAAGGCGAACTGCACGGTGTGCGTCTTGCCCAGCAGCACCATGCCGGCCGTGGCAAGCCGCCGGATGGCCGGGCAGTCCTCCGCCGCCACATTGTCGGCCAGCAGGCTGGTTCCTGCGGTTGTGGGCTGGCCCTGCACATCGAAAAGGTCCTTGGCCACATAGGGAATGCCGCACAAGGGGCCGGGGTCACGCCCGGCGCGCAGGTCCGCGGTGGCCCGGGCAGCTTCCTCCAGGGCTCGTTCCGCGGTGACGATGTTCAGGGCGTGCAGCTCAGGATTGAGCCGTTCGATGCGTTCCAGCAGGTTGCGGGTCAGCTGCTCCGGGGTCAGCTCTCCGCTGCGGAATTTGCGGGCCAGTTCCCGGATGCCCGGCCGGGAGGCGTGATGTTCCTTCATCTTTGCGCTAATCCCCCGCCTGCCCGCCGGAGGCGGCCTTCTCCTGGTCGATTTCCTTCAGCCAGTCCCGCTTGCCGGTGGCGGCCCGGAACTTCTCATAGACCATCCGGGCCCGGTTGTGCAGCACCTCGGCCGACAGGCCCTCCTCGGCGGCCATCTGAAAGTCGATCTGGTGACGGGAAAGGGGAAAGTCGGTGTTGATGACCTTGTCCGGATGCAGGCCGTGCCGGGCCAGTGCGCCCATCAGCCCCTCCACCGACCAGCGGTAGCGCTGGGCCACCTGGTTGGCGTTGAAAAAGCGCACCTCTCCCTCCGGGGTAAGACCCAGGTAGTATATGCAGAACAGCGCGAAAGGATCGTCCTGAATACTCAAAAAATTCCTCTATATCAGCAGCCGGGTGCTATTCCCAGCGTCGGCCCGGGCCGTCAATCCCCAGCGAGCCAGCGCCGTTGGTGGCCAGGGTGTACGAGCCGGCCAGCATCATCAGGGGCAGCATGAAGTTGCGGATGTTATCCGGGTTAAAGGTTACCATGGCCGCCACCACGAATACCGGAATGAACAACACTCCCAGGTAGCGGGTGAACAGTCCCACCACCAGCAGGCCTCCGCCTATCAGTTCGAGCAGCGAGACCACCGGCCCCATTATCTCCGGCAGGGGAATGCCCGCGCTGCGGAAAAATCCCACCGCGAAACCACCGCCGAAAACCTTCTGGTAGCCGGCGGCGAACAGGATCAGCCCCATCACCACACGCAACACAGTTATTCCCAGTCCCGACTGACGCGACAACAATGAAACCAGTGCTCTCATGACGATCATCCCGTATTGATGGTTGAACTGTCCCTGGCCCGCCGGGGTTATCCGCGGCGGGCCTGCTTGCATAATCATACTACAGGCTGGGCGCAAAAACATAATCCCGGCGGCGGTCCGGCTGGTTCAGCCCGCCCCCGGCAAATCCCGCAGGGCCTGCAGCACTCCGCGGGCAATGATGGCCGGGCGCTCCTTTATTCCCCGGCAGCTTTCCTCGGCAAACTTGGGATCGATTTCCACCACCTTGGCGCCCCGGGTCACCCGCTGGCCCGGATAGGCCAGCCCGCGCAGCAATCCGGCAATACTGGAGCAAAGGGGAGTGTCATCAACCCGGGCCACCTCCTGGCCGGGCTCCACGCGGGCCAGCACATCCAGCCCGGTGGTGAACAGGCCGTCATGGGGGGAGTAGATATAGCGGTCGGCGCCGTGGCCCTCCACCAGCCGGTGCTTGCCGGTGTAGTCCTGGCTGCTCCCGCTGGTGATCACCCGGCCCAGGCCATCGCCCCAGTTGCTCTCGATGACGGCATGGCACTGCTCCCCTGCGGTGAAGCCGGGGCCGATGCCGATCACCAGAGGCGCTTCGCCGATCTGCACCTCGGGGTGGATTTTCTTCCGCATGCGGGCGTCAACCACGGCTCCGGCGGGTACACCCAGGATTTCCGCCGGGCTTTTCCATTCCTCCTGGGGCAGGGCCAGCAGGGGGATGATTCCAGGCCGACCCGAAAGCTCCAGCGCCTGGCCCGCGCCGGAGCAGCGCTGGGCGGTCAGTCCTTCCATTTCCGCCCGGCCTGTAATGGCGGCTCCGGCATAGCACATCAGCCGTCGTGTGGCCCCCGGCTCGGGCTTTTCCAGCAGCACCGGACGCAGTCCCTCGGTCTTCAGCAGGTGGGCCACTGCCGAGCCGATATCGCTGGCGGATTTGATCAATACGAGGCAATCTGGTTCCATTTTCAAAGGGTAGCCGTTTTTTCCCCGGGATGCCAAAAGGCATTTTTGAAACACCTTCCAGGAGTAAATGGATTTGGAAGCGCGGCAGGATATACGCTGGCACAGGGAGCCTGGCGAGGCCGGAATGTCCCGTGAAGTCCTGGAGCAGGGTCTGGCCGAGGCCCGCCGGGGCCTGGAGGCGGGGCTGCACCGGGGAGTGCAGGGGTACATAGGACGGCACGGGCAACCTGTGCTGGAATATGCCCTGGGCGAGGCCCGCGCGGGCACGCCCCTATCGGTGGATTCCATCGTTCCCTGGTTTTCCTCCGGCAAGCCCGTGGTGGCCATGGCGGTGGCTTTGCTTTTTGAGCGGGGTCGGCTGGGGCTGGATGACCCGGTTCACCGGTATCTGCCCCGCTTCCCCCGCGAACTGGGGGCCTGCACCCTCCGGCAT
>JAOUPZ010000328.1 GCA_029879595.1 Deltaproteobacteria bacterium
TCTCCGAAGGCAAGCATGTGCTGTGGGAAGCCCCCTTCGTTTCCATCTTTCCCGGGGCGGCCATAATGGCCGTGGTGCTGGGCTTTAACCTGTTTGGCGATGCCCTGGCCGACCAGTTGGACCCCAAACGCCGGGAAAGATAACTCCCCCGGTGGGCGCAGTTCAGTCCCCGCCGAGCTTCCACAGGGCCAGGTATTCCACGTTGCCGCTCTTTTTGCCGGTGATGGGGGATGCCATGTGCCCGGTTAGCCGCAGCCCCAGTTCAAGGCCCGCCTGCTCCACCTGGCGCAGTACGTCCCGGTGTACTTCCTCGTCGCGCACCAGCCCCCCCCGGCCCACATGCTCCCGGCCGGCCTCAAACTGGGGCTTGACCAGACCCAGCAGCGACCCGCCCGGCCTGAGAAAGCGCACGGCCTCGGCCAGCACCTTGGCCAGACTGATAAAGGAGACATCCACCACCACCAGGTCCACGGCCTCGCCCAGGGCGTCCGCCGCCAGGGCGCGGATGTTGGTGCGCTCGATCACGTTGACACGGGGGTCGCGCCGCACATCCCAGGCCAGTTGCCCGTAGCCCACATCCACCGCGTGCACCCGGGCCGCCCCGTGCAGCAGCAGGCAGTGCGTGAATCCCCCGGTGGAGGCTCCGATGTCCAGGCAGTTCAGCCCCGTCACATCCAGCCCGAAGTGCCGCAGGGCGGCCTCCAGCTTGACTCCGCCCCGGCTCACATATGGGTGGTCCGGCTCCCGCACGGATACTTCGGCGTCGGTGGGCACAGTCGTGCCCGGCTTGTCACAGGGCTTGCCGGCCACGGCCACCTTGCCGGCCATGATCAGGGCCTGGGCCCGGGCCCGGCTGGGGGCCAGCCCCCGGGAAACCAGCAGAAGGTCCAGGCGTTCCCGTCCGGCGGGGGTCGCCCCTGCATCCATGGGAGCACGGGCGGTCTTTGTTGTGCCGGGTTTCTTGCCGGGGCCTTTTTTTGCCATGGGTTATCCGGTTGCGGCGGCGGGGGGTCACTCCATCAGTGACAGTACGTCGTTGTAGGTGACCACCAGGATAAGGGTTATCAGAAGTGAAAACCCGATGATCTGGGTGCGTTCCCTCAGCTTGGCGCTAAGGGGGCCGCGCTTGATCGCCTCCACCGCCAGCAGGAGGATGTGGCCGCCATCCAGCGCGGGGATGGGCAGCAGGTTGAAGATTCCCAGCTGCAGGCTGATGAGGGCCATCAGGAATATCAGGTCGGAAAAGCTGCTACGGGCCGCCTCCCCGATAACCACGCCGATTTTTACCGGTCCGCCCAGCGCGTCCAGTGAGCCCTCTCCGCTGAACATCCGGCTGAGAAATGAAAAGGTTCCCCCGGTGATTTCCAGCAGCCGCCGGGTGCCCAGGGTCACCGACTCGACCAGCCCGTGCCGCTCGCGGTGGGTGTCCGGCGTTATCCCGATGAGCCAGCGGCCGGAAGAACTGTCCTGGCGGGCCGTAATGTCGGTCTCAAACTCCTGGTCTTCCCGCTGCACACGGAACTTCATGGGGGTGCCCGCGCTTTTCTGGATGGTCGCCGACAGATGCTCCCAGCCTTCCACGGGAACCCCGTCGATGGCCGTGATCCTGTCGCCCCTGGTCAGGCCGGCTTCACGGGCCGGGGAAACGGGTGAGAACCCGCCAGCCACCGCCGGCAGCAGGGGCCGCCAGCCGAAGGGCTTGGAACCGGCCAGAGCCGTCACCTCCACGGGGATTTCCAGCTGCGTCCCGTCCCGTTCCACCAGGAATCTCAGCTCCGCCTTGCGCATCACCTCGCGCTCCAGGCTGGCATAAAGGCCCTTCCAGTCGGCAACCGGCTGTTCCTCCAGGGCCAGTATCCTGTCTCCGGGCCGGAACCCGGCCTGCATGGCGCGGCTGTCCTGCTCCACCGTGGACAGCATGGGTTTTTCCATATGGTAGGCGGGCACTTCCATCCCGATCATGTAGACCAGGGGCATCAGCACCAGGGCCGCCGCCAGGTTCATCAGCGGGCCGGCCACCAGGATATACAGCCGTTGCAGCTTGGTCTTGGCCGCGAAGTTCCGGGGGTCGGAGGGGTCCTCATCGTCTATGTTCTGCCCGAACAGCTTTACATATCCCCCCAGGGGTATCCAGGCCAGCACATACTCGGTTTCACCGATGGTGCGGGCAAAGGCCCGGGGAGGAAAGCCCACCGAAAAGCGCTCCACCCGCACTCCCACATGGCGGGCCGCCAGATAGTGACCCAGCTCGTGCAGGAACACCAGGATGCTCAGCACGACCAGAAATGAAACAATCGTGAATATCATGTATTAGCGGCTTGTGAAATGATCCGGAGGGCCAGCTTCCTGCCGTGGCCGTCCGCCGCCACGGCGTCATCCACCGTTGCGATGTGTTTTAGATATCCGGGGGTCAAGGCTTCATCCGGGCGTTCTTTTACCGCCGGTGTTGGGCCTGCCGGGTTGAGTTCCTGTTCCAGGTGCTCCATAACTTCTTCCAGGATAGACCCAATCCGGTGGAATGGGAAACCTCCCGCCAGATAGGCTGCCACCACCTCCTCGTTGGCGCCGTTCAGAGCCGCAGGCACGCCCCCTTCCAGCTTTAACGCCCTCAGCGCCAGGGACAGGCACACGAAGCGTTCATGGTCCACCTCCCTGAATTCAAGATTCCGGACTGCGCCCAGGTTCAGGCGGGGCAGATCCAGGGGCAGGCGTTCCGGGTAGGAAAGGCAGTAGGAAATGGGGACCCGCATATCCGGCAGCCCCAACTGGGCCAACACCGAGCCGTCCACGAATTCCACCATGGAGTGCACGATGCTCTGGGGATGCACCAGCACGCTGATTTGCTCCGGGGGCAGTCCAAAAAACCAGCGGGCCTCTATCACCTCCAGTCCCTTGTTCATCATGGTGGCCGAATCGATGGTTATCTTGGGGCCCATGTTCCAGTTGGGGTGGCGCAGGGCCTGCTCCCTGGTGATGGATATGAATTTCTCGCGCGGCAGGTCCAGAAAGGGCCCCCCGGAGGCCGTCAGGATGATCCGTTCCGCCTGCGCCCCATCCTCGCCATTCAGACACTGGAAGATGGCGTTGTGCTCCGAATCCACCGGCAGCAGGACCGCGCCGGTTTGCCGGGCCAGGTTCATCATTAGCTCCCCGGCCAGCACCATTACCTCCTTGTTGGCCACTCCCACCTGCTTGCCGGCGGACACTGCCGCGTGGGTGGGCAGCAGGCCCGCGGCGCCGACCATGCCCGCCACCACCTGGTCCACCTCCGCCGCGCCCGCCGCCTCCAGCAGGCCCTCCATGCCCCAGGCCACGGCGGTGCGGCCACCGTTGGGGCGCAATTCCTTCAGACGGCCGGCGGCCTCCTCGTCAAAGAGCACCGCCAGGGCCGGCCGGAATTCCTCCACCTGCCGGGCCAGCAGCTCGTGGTTGCTGTGGGCGGCCAGGGCATGGACGCTGAAGCGGTCGGGATTCCTTGAGACAACGTCCAGGGTGTTCCGGCCGATGGAGCCGGTGGAACCCAGTATGGTCAGCTTTTTGTGATCCATGATAGCCCGCCGCCTCTCAGCCCTGCAGCCACAACAGGTAGTACATCAGCGGGGAGGCCAGCAGGAAGGCGTCCAGCCGGTCCAGCACTCCGCCGTGCCCGGGGAGGAACACTCCGGAATCCTTGGCCCCGTTGATGCGCTTTATCCGAGATTCAATCAGGTCCCCGGC
>JAOUPZ010000049.1 GCA_029879595.1 Deltaproteobacteria bacterium
TGGCACGACACCAACCCTGAACATGACCGAATATGGCGGCGTAGGGGGAATAGCCTCGGGAACATACTCCAGCGGCCCCTTGAATTATATCTCTGGGCCGGGCACCTGTTCGGGAACCATCAGCGGTTCTTTCACCATGACAGTGATTACATTTTTATAATTCTGATAATTTCAGCCCCCGGCCTTTTCATTAACACACAACAGGCCGGGGTTTCCCTTCTGTCCATCCGATCCGGGTGGAAAATCACACGAGCACCTTACCAGGGCAGTTCATCGCCATTGGCATGCCAGAACGTGCCGGTGTTGGCCATGCTCAGCCCGTCAATCCGGGCGGCCAGCCGTCCGGCCGCCTCATCGGGCGTGATGTCGCCCGCACCGCCGATCATCTCGGTGCCCACCAGGCCCGGATGGAGGATAGCCACGGCGATGCCCCGGGGTGACAGATCCATTGCCAGGGATTTTCCCGCCGCGTTCAGCGCCGCCTTGGACATCCGGTAGCCATAGTACGACCCGCTGGAATTATCGGCGATGGAGCCCATGCGGCTGGTGATGATCGCCACTTTGGCATTCCCGGTTAAATTCGCCAGCAGGGACTCGGTGACCCGCAGCGCCCCCACCGCGTTGACCTGTAGCTGCCGCGTGATCGAGTCAAAATCGAGTTGCCCCAGCCGTTCATTGTTCAGGATACCCGCATTGTTGATCAGCAGGTCTATCCCCACGCCCGACAGCCGCTCTTGCAACCTCGCGCAGTCCTCCTCCCGACTGATGTCCACGCCGTCCACGATAACCTCCGCCACCGCCCGCAGTTCCGGTGAAACCTGGCGGCAGACGCCATATACCGAATCGCCCCTGCCCTGGTAGTATTTGCAGAGCGAAAGCCCGATGCCCCGGTTGGCACCCGTAATAACCACGTTTTTTCCCATGTGCACCTCCTCAATCGCCTTTGGTTTTTTTGGCCTGCGGACCCGCCGACCGGTGGGAAACAATAAAGAACAACCGGCCAAATTGCAAGGCTCAGGGGCTTTGGCCGCCGGCCGGGGCGGAAGATTTTGTTAGTCCGGCTTTTCTTTGCTATGCTGGGGCATCTATCCAGCCCGGGCACCAGGGGAAAGAAATGCCTTAGCGAAAGCTTTCTGAAGGAGCCATGATTACCAGCCTTTTTTTCAAGTCAACCATCCTGTTTTTTATTTTGCTTAATCCATTCCTGATGAGCATTTACCTGCTGGAGATCATACAGGGGGTTTCCAGGATCGACTTTGCGAAAATTCTGACCCGGGCCACCGTGATCAGCATCCTCACGTTCAGCCTGTTCGTAGTTGGCGGCGATGCGGTCTTCACGGAATTGTTCCAGGTACGGTTTGAATCCTTCCAGATTTTCGGCGGTTTGATATTCCTGTTTATCGGCCTTAAATATGTTTTCGAGGGGAGCGAGGCCATCCGGTTGATCAGGGGCGATGCGGCTCACATCGCGGGGTCGGTGGCCATGCCCTTCATGATCGGACCGGGCACTATCTGGGCCAGCGTGTTGTCCGGCAATACGCTGGGGCCGACGATGGGGCTGCTTTCCATGGCTGTTGGGGTGATCACGGCGGTCTGCGGGCTGTTTGCCTTCAAGATTGTCTATGACCGGATGCTCACCAGAAATCACAGCCTGTTTGAACGCTATGTTGATGTGATTGGGAGGGTCTCCTCCCTGTGGATCGGCGCCATATCTGTCCAGATGATCCTCTCCGGGTTCAAGGGATGGGGCTATTGACCCCCCCCGGAGCGGTATTGAGAAACCAGCCCGCCGCGCCCTTTTGTTCTACCCCCTCAAGCCCGTTCCTTCTGCGCGCCCCTTGTTTTCAATGCTTTATTTTAACGGACTAAAAGGGCCACCTGAGGTAAAATAATTACAGGAACACAAAACCGTTGTTAGCGAAAAGGTGCTGGTGTATCCCAACAAATAAGGTGCCCATGAAAACAACCCCCCTGACAGCAAGCACAAGAAGCAACCCATCCTCGCCATATCTTTTGTTGACCGTTTTTTCCGCAGCGCTGGCCCTCCTGGTTTGTCTTCCGCTGATGGCTTCGGCCTGGGCCGCCGGCAGGGACAACTGCCTGGAGTGCCACAGCGACCCACGATTCAAGGTGGAAAACCGCAAGCTTTATAATTACTTCCAGGAATGGAATCTCTCGGTCCACCGGCTGGCCAGGGTGGGGTGCCATGAATGCCACGGGGGCGACCCGGCTCAAAGCGATGCCCAAAAGGCCCACGGGAAGACCGGCCTGAAGGCCGGTGACCCCGCCAGCCCTATTCATTTCAGCAAGGTGGGGATAACCTGCGGCAAGTGCCACCAGGAGGTCCTGAAGCACTATGAGGAAAGCCGTCATTATGAAAAGATGCTGGCCGAAAAGCCCCAGGTCAGGGGGCCGAACTGCGTAACCTGCCATGGCTCAACGGGCACCCGGGTGCCCAACCCCAACAATGTGGCCCAACTCTGTGGGGACTGCCACCGGGCCCCCGACGGAAAACCTGCGCCGGGCAAGGCAGTGGATGTCCCCAGGCGGGCCGAGGAACTGCTGGGCAGGTTTCTCTCCATTGACCGCTTCATCTACTATCTCACCGTGAAAGGCGAGCCTTCCCAGGCGGCCCGGCTGGAAAAAGCCACCCTGCCCGAGGTAAAAAACCTCAAGGCCCGCTGGCATACCTTCGATCTGGACGGACTGGAGCGCGACACGGCCGGGCTGCTGGCGCCACTTGCCGGTGAGGCCAACGTGCTGGAAAAGGTGCTCTGGGAGAAAAAGCAGAACGCCCGCAAACGCTAGCGCATTAAAACAGGCGGGGATTCAGACCGCAGCCGCGGACGGAGAGGCGTTTTGGGCCGCTCCGTCCGCAGGGGGCTTTAAAGAAAGGCCGTCAGAACGTCCCTTCCTTGTTCAGCTTTTCCAGCAGGTCCTTGGGGTCGTCCTTCAAGGATGTGGGTTTGAAGGTGTTGTCCACCAACGGCTTGAAGTTGGTCACCTGGGCCGCGTGACACATGTCACAGCCGTATCTGCTGCCGGACACCTTTTCCACCCGGTAAAATCCTGCGAAGGATGTCAGCTGCCCCTTCTTTACCTTGGAGGGGTCCTTGTTCTCCATCCGCGCCTTGATCTGGTGGCTGGGCGGAATCTTGGGAGCCTTGTCCTTGCCGGTCAGATGACAGTCCAGGCAGTCATTGGCGTCCTGGCGCATGGAGCCCTTCATCTCATGGGGCACCATGGGGGGCGCACCCGGGAAGTCCCTCGCATAGAGCTTGTTATTGCCCGGCTTGGGCTCAAAGTACTCCGGAGCGGCCGCCACGGCCGCCGTTTCCAGCTTTTCCTTGCGCAGGGATATATCGTCCTCGGACACCGGTCCGGCAAAGGCGGTGAGAACCGTGCCGCCAGCCAGCAGAAAACCGGCCAGAAGGGCCAGCAGTCCATATTTTGTGTTCATGATGTTCCTCCAATAATTACCGGGGAGATCGTATCTTCCCGGATGGGTTTACAGTTTCACTTCCTATCAGATGCCTTACTTTCAATCGTCAAGCTCACCATCAGGCTTTTATCACCAGGGCCATGCGTTCACTGCCGGGGTTCATGCCGCCCGCACGGGCCCGGCCTTTTTCGTGCCGGGCTGCTGGAGCTCCTCTCCGGTTTTCCAGCGTGGCGCGAAGGACAGCGATCCCTCCGGACAGACCTCAATGCACCGGGCGCAGTTGGTGCAGTTCCCCGAGAGCACCCGGCCCTTCTGGGCAAGGGGCTTCAGGGCCAGCACCTGCGGTTCCGGGCAGACCCGGTGGCACTTTCCGCAGGACGTGCATGTATCCTTCTGGAACCTTATCCGCAGCAGGCTGAACCGGCCCACCAGGGAATAAAAAGCTCCCAGGGGGCACATATGCCCGCACCAGCCGTGCCTTAGAACCAGCAGGTCGAACAGGAACAGTCCCGCCACGGCCAGCCAGCCCAGGCCCATCCCGTAGATCAGCCCGCGCTGGATGATGCCCACCGGAGACACCCACTCGAAGGCCGCCACACCAGTCAGGGCAGACAGGAACAGGGCCAGGGCCAGCAACCCGTAACGAAGCTGGCGGGGCAGGGTAAAGCCCGGGGGTATGTCCAGCCTGGCACGCAGCCAGGAGGCCGAGTCACCGATGATGTTCACCGGACAGACCCAACTGCAGAACGCCCGGCCACCCAGAACCCAATAGAACAGAATCACCACCAGCGCCCCCCAGAGCACATCCGCATGGGGAATGCGCCCGGTGAGCAGCAACTGGCTCACCGCCAGGGGATCGGCCAGGGGCAGGGCGTCCAGTATACGGGAGGCGCTCAGGTTGCCCTGAATCAGTTCCCGTCCGCCTATCCCCAGGTCAAACCGATACCCCAGGATGAACAACGCCGGCACACCCAGCTGAATGATCCGCCGGGCCAACAGATACCGTTCCTTGCGGGGGGTGCTAGTCATACAGACCCTCCGTGTCATTGAGTTCCTTCAAGGCCCTTTCGCCCGACCTGCGCCCCCATTCCTTCAACTCGGGACCGGGAGCGGCGTCATCTGGCGTGAAATCAGGGCTGATGACTCCCTTCTCCTTCCATCCCAGCCGGTAATGGCGGCCCAGCCGGCCCTTGGCCATCCGGCGGGTAAGCACCTTGATGGCCGGTTCTTCCAGGATGCAGGCGTGTTCGCACATTCCACAGCCGGTGCATTCCTGCGAATGCACCACCGGCCGGAAAAACGCATGCTTGCCCGTGCGCTCCTGGGGGCTGTACTGAAGCGATATGGCCTTTCCCATCAGGGGGCAGACCCGGTAGCACACCTCGCAGCGCAAACCCTGAAAGGCGATGCAGTTCTCCTGGTCCAGCAATACTGCCAGCCCCATGCGGGCCCTGGTGATTTCCACCTCGCGGTCCAGGGCGCCTGAAGGACAGGCCCTTGCGCATGGCACATCGGAGCACATGTAGCAGGGTGTGTTCCGGGCCACGAAGTAAGGGACTCCCGGCGCGCCATCGTCACCCGCCCGGGAAAGGGAAAGGGTGTCGTAGGGGCAGGCATCCACACACATGCCGCATTTAATGCAGCGTGACTGCAGATCCTGCCCGGACTTCGCGCCGGGGGGATGCAAGGCGAAGGGCTGGGCCTTGGACTCCTGCACCAGCCAGCCCCACAGCAGTCCTCCCACCAGGGTCATCCCGGCGAACCGGGACGCCCTGGCCAGAAACTGTCTGCGGGATTCGCCCGCCGTCCTGTTCAAAAAGGCACCCATGGCATTGACCCTTAGGCCTTGCTGACCTGGACCGCGCACTTCTTGTAGTCCGTTTCCTTGGACATCGGACAGGTCTGGTCCAGGGTGAGCTTGTTAATAAGCACATGCTCATCGAACCAGGGCACAAACACGGTTCCCTTGGGCATGGTGTTGCGTCCCTGGGTTTCCACGCGGGCCTTGACCTCGCCCCGGCGGGACTTCAGAAGCGCAAGGTCGTTGCGCTTGAGCCCGCGCTTGGCGGCATCGTCCGGGTGCATGAACACCTGGGCGGTGGGCACGGCGCGATGCAACTCCGGCACCCGCCTGGTCATGGTGCCCGAGTGCCAGTGCTCCAGCACCCGCCCCGTGCACAGCCACAGGTCGTACTCCTTGTCCGGCTGCTCGGGCGGCTCCATGTAGGGCCTGAAGAATATCTTGGCCTTGCCGTCCAGGATGTTGCCCTGGGGGCTTTTCTTGGTGAACAGCTTGACCTTATCCTTGGTCTTGTCGGGTCCCTTCAGGCTGCCCTGGAGAATCTCCTTGAGCAGCGGGCCGTAGAAGTTGAAGCCGCTGCCCGGCTCCACAAACGGGTCGAAGCCCTCGGAGAACCGCCACTGGGTCTCCTTGCCGTTGACCACCGGCCAGCGCAGACCGCGCACATTGTGATAGGTTTCGAAGTCCGCCAGGTCGTGCCCGTTGCCGGTACCGAACTGCCGGTATTCCTCCCAGAGCGCCCGGTGCACGAAGAAGCCCATATCATCGGCGATATCGTTGGGATGGCCCTTGGCCACCGGGTCCTTGGGACTCCACTTGTACTTGCGGCCGTTCTTGGCAAACAGCACCTCGAACAGGGTGTCGTCCGGCTTGTAGCCCATTTTTACGGCCTCGGCCAGCACATCGGGCAGCTTGTCGCCGGGCGCCTTGGCCACGGGTACGCTCTTCCATACATCCTTGATCTTGAAGCGCTTGGAGAACTCCATGATCTGCCACAGGTCGCCCTTGGCCTGGCCCGGGGCCTTGACCTGCTGGCGCCAGTGCTGGGTGCGGCGCTCGGCGTTGCCGTAGGCCCCCCATTTCTCGTAGATCATGGCGGTGGGCAGGATCAGGTCGGCCACCTTGCCCGAGATGGTCGGGTAGGGATCGGAACACACGATGAAGTTGTCCATCTCCCGGGCCGCCTTGATCCAGTTGGACACGTTGGGAAAGTCCTGGAAGGGGTTGGTTACCTGGCACCAGAAGAACTTGATGTTGCCGGCGGCCAGTTGGCGCATCATGGCCACGGCATGGGTGCCCACCACCGGGTTCAGGGTGCCGGAGGGCAGCTTCCAGAGCTTCTCTGTTATCTCATGGTGCGCCGGGTTGCCCACCAGCTTGTCGCTGGGCAGGCGGTGGGCGAAGGTGCCCACCTCGCGGGCCGTGCCGCAGGCCGAAGGCTGACCGGTGAGCGAGAACCCGCCGTTGCCGGGGGTGGCCTGCTTGCCGGTGAGCAGGTGGGTGGCGTACATGATCTGGTTGACCCAGCTTCCCCGCACATGCTGGTTGAAGCCCATGGTCCAGAAGGAGACCACCTTGCGGTTTTTCTCGCCGTAGTACTTGGCCAGTTCCACCAGCTTCTCCTTGAATATCTCCAGGTCCTCCTCCGGGTCTCCCTTGGCCAGCTGAGCCACGAAGTCCAGCGTGTAGGGTTCCAGACCCTTCTTGAAGTCCTCCAGGCTGATCTTCCAGTGGGCCAGGGGCGTGCCGCGCATGCTTTGATCCACCGTGTGGGTCTGGTTGGGGTCCAGTCCCTGGGCAATGGCCTCGGTTTTGGAGAGCGTTACTTTTTGCTCCTTGGGATGGTCATCCGGCAGACCGTAGCCGATGTTGGTGGGTCCGGCGGCAAACACGGTGTGCTTGTTGACGAAGTCCCAGTCCACCATGTTGTTGTCGATCAGATACTTGTTGATGTAGTTGATGATCGCCAGGTCTGTATTGGGCTTGAAGATGATCTCCATATCCGCCATTTCCGAGCTGCGGTTGGCGTAGGTGGAAAGATTGATGATCTTCACCTTGTCGCCGCCGTTGAGCTTGCGGTCGGTGACCCGTGACCAGAGGATGGGGTGCATCTCGGCCATATTGGCCCCCCACAGCACCATGGTGTCGGTCATCTCGATGTCCTCGTAGCAGCCCGGGGGCTCATCAATGCCGAATACCTGGTAGAAGGCCACCACCGCCGAAGCCATGCAGTGGCGGGCGTTGGGGTCGATGTTGTTGGAGCGCAGCCCGGCCTTCATGAACTTCACCGCGGCGTAGCCCTCATCGATGGTGTACTGTCCGGAAGCGAACATGGACACCCCGGACGGACCCTTTTCCGCCATGGCCTTCTTGGCCTGGCGTTCCATCTCGTCCAGGGCCACCTTCCAGGATACGGGCGAGAACTTGCCCTTCTTGTCGAACTTGCCATTGGTCATGCGCATCAGGGGCTGCGTCAGGCGGTCGCCGCCGTACATGATCTTGGCGTTGAAATAGCCCTTGATGCAGTTCAGGCCCCGGTTGACCGGAGACTCCGGGTCACCCTTGACCGAGACGATTCTGCCGTCCTTGGTGGCCATCATCATTCCACAGCCCACTCCGCAGAACCGGCAGACCACCTTGTCCCACTTCCAGCCCTCCTTCTCGCCGACATTGGTCGTAAACTGGGCCTGGGCCTCCCGGGAAAGGGGGATGCCCGCCGTAAGGGCGGCTGTTGCCGCCAGGGACTTCTTGAGGAACTCTCTTCTCCGTATGGAACTCATGACCTCCTCCTGATTATGTTGGCTGTGGCCGGGTCAGGCCCGGCATATCCAGCCTTGATTGGAGCCGACTCCGCAGGGCCGGCCTGGGTGGCACGGTACGGGCGTCAGCGCCCGTCAACCGTTTCCTTGAAAATCATGCAGCTCATGGACTCCCGATCTTTTTGAGCTTCTGATAATAGCCGGATGGTCCCGCTTCTCCGGATTCTTCATCCAGCAGGCTTTTCCAGCTTTGCACGCCCGGACCCTCCGGGGCCTTGTTTTCCCCCTCACGGTAATAGTGAGTGACCATCTCCGCGTAAAGCACCGAGGGAGCGGACTTCAGTTCCCTCAACCTGCCGATCACCTGATCGGTGGACTCCCCCTCGATTGTGACAACCATCCGGCCGGTATCATCCTGGTGGTGCACTTCAACCCAGGGCAGCTCCCCGAAGGTCTGTTTCACGGCCTCCGTTTTGCCCGGGGCAATGCCCACCAGCACCGCCGAAATGCTGACATCCTCCTCCCCGTTTTTTTCCTCAGGTTCCCCCGGGGAGGGGATGCTGTCGGTTTGCAGTATCTCTTCATTTTTCATGGCTGGTTCATGCCGACGGAGCTGTGCCGCCGGCCTCCTCCTGTCAAAGTTCGTGAAGTATTATCCGGGCATCGCTGCCTGCACTGAGCAGCCCCCGCCCGGGGAGAAAATGCAACGCTGTGATGAAGGCTTTATGCCCGACCAGTTCGCTCCGGGGCGTTCCTCCCTTGAGGGAGATTATCCCTATACGGTATCCCGCCAGTGGCGCGGCCAGTTTTCCCTGGCCGTCCCAGGCCAGGGCGTAGACATAGGTATTGTCCTTCAAAAGCACCTCCGGTTTTCCCAGGGGCAGCTCCCACCGGATCACCCGGCCGTCCCACCCTCCGGAGACCAGTATGTCCGGCCCCATGAACACCAGCGCATAAACGGCTTCCGTGTGGCCGACAAGCTCGGAGCTGACCGAGCCGTCGCTCAGGTCCAGCAGCCTGATCCTGGTGGAGCGGAAGGTGGCCGCCACCCGGCCCCCGCCCGGGGCCAGACGGATATTGGTCACCGGCGCGTAGTCTATCTGGCGGCGGTAATGTTCATGGCCGCTTTTCCAGTCCAGCAGGGCGATGGAGCCGTTCATGAACCCCACCAGCACCCTGTTCTCATCGGCAAACCGGATAACCGGGGGAACTCCCGGGTCGCGCAGGTAGGTATCTGCCAGCACCGCTCCGCCCGGCAGGGAAAACACCAGCATCTGCCCCGTGGAGGTTATGGCCGCCAGCAGTTTGCCGGAGGGGGAGATATCCAGGCTGTTCACCGCCGGGGGGAAGCTCGCGGGATCGGAAGCGCTGGTGCGCAGCAGTTCGCCCAGGTTCCGCCCCTTGTCCAGGCCAAAGCGCTGGATCAGCCCGGACTGGGTGGCCGCGTATACGCTCCCGCTGTCGCTGACGGCCTCCAGCACCATGTGGCCGGCCCTGGTTTCCCAGACGGGGGCGCCGGCCGGAAAGGCCGCTGCGGGAGCAAAGACGGCGACAAGGGCCCCGGCTATCACCGAGCACAGGCACAAGAAAGTGGACCGCAGGGGGGTAGTCGATAGCACAGGCCCCACCCGCTGGGGCATCGCCGGGTCTGGCGGAACAGGAGCTGTCGTCCTGCAGGTGCGGTTTTTAGTTTTTCCTGTGTCCATCAGAGCTTGCCTCCAGTGAGTAGCCCTGCCTTGCTGCTATGACTTCTTTCTTCCCTTGCTGATGCTTTTTTCCATCAGGGCCTTCATTTCCAGATGATGCAGCCAGATGGGAATGGAAATTTTAATCAGCACCGTAAACACCAGCACTCCCAGCGACCATATGCCCAGCGTCACCATGAGTTCGGTAAAGGAGGGTGAGTACTCCATTATTTCTCCGGCCGGAGTGGGGATGAATCCCGGCACCACCATGCCCATTCCCTTTTCGATCCAGATGCCCACCATGACCAACACCAGGGCCATGTTCATGAAAAACCGGTCCTCGCGGAGCTTGTGGACCGACAGCACCACCACGGCTATGAGAAGCATGAGCATGGAAGCCCAGGTCCATATCATCAGATTGCCCACGCCCCTCAGGCCCATGAACAGGTAGCGGATGGAGGCGGCGTGTTCTGTCTCAAAATAAAAGTCGGTGGTGAGCTCCACGAATATCAGGAACAGATGGATCTGCAGGGCCACCGTAACCACCATGCCCAACAGCCGGACGACCTGTTCGCCTACCTTGAGGGGGGTCAGGGAGTTTATCGCCTGAAGCACCAGGATAATGAAGGCCGGGCCGGAGGCAAAGGCCGATGCCAGGAACCGGGGGGCCAGCACGGCGGTATTCCAGAAGGGGCGGGAAACGTTCACCGAGAACAGAAAGGCGGTAACGGTATGAATGGAAATCGCCCAGATTATGGACAGCAGCACCGCCCAGAAATACTTGCGTACCTCCGGCTCGCGGCCCTGGAACTTGATGAACAGGATATAGAAAATCAGCAGCAGGTTGAGCACCATGTAACCGGAGAGGACAACCACATCCCAGGCCAGCATGGAGTGGGGAAAGTTCAGCTCGCCCAGCCAGGGCAGCATGTGCCAGACCAGGTCCGGCCGGCCCAGATCAACGGTGACGAAGGAGATGCACATGACCACGGCGGCCACCGCCATGCTCTTGCCGACTATCAGTGCGGCCTTGAAATCATCCCGGTGAAAGATGTAGGCCGGCAAAACCAGCATCACCGCAGCCGCGGCCACCCCCACCAGATAGGTGAAATTGGAGATGTAAAAACCCCAGCTCACCTGATCGCTCATGCCGGTGACAATCAGCCCCTGGTCCAGCTGCCTGGAGTAGGCAATCGCGCCCAGCACCACCAGCAGGGTCCAACCGGACATCCAGCCGTAATACCGCCGGTCTCCCTTGAACGCCTGAATGGTACAGGCCCTGAAGAATTCAAACAGCGTGGTTGCCATCTCTCTTTGTCCGCCTCCGTGAATGTTGCAACCAGGTTCTGGCAAATGGATGCCAGGTTCTGTCCCATGGACGTCCGGGCCAGATCAGTCGAAAAAGTACCAGATCTTGGGGAGCGTCCCCAGTTCCTCCTTGAGCCGGAACACCTTCTTCTTTTCAAGGACCTTTCTGATCTCACTGTGGGGGTCCAGCAGATTGCCAAAAATCCTGGCCCCGGTGGGACAGGCCGCCGTGCAGGCCGTGGTGGCGCCTTTGCGGGTGCGCTGTATGCAGAAGGTGCATTTTTCCGCCACGCCCTTGGGCCGGGGCCGGTTACCCAGATAATGGGTGAACGGGTTGACCTCATCTGATGGAATGCCGGGCTTGCTCCAGTTGAAGCGCCGGCCCCAGTAAGGACAACTGGCCAGGCAGTACCGGCAGCCGATGCACCAGTCGTAATCCACCACCACCATGCCGTCCAGTTCCTTCCAGGTGGCCTTGGTGGGGCAGTTTTTCACGCAAGGGGGGTTCTCGCACTGCATGCACTGCATGGGCAGGTAAAACTTGCCCGGGCGCGGCACCTGCTCGGCCTCGTAATAATGATCCGAGTTGTTCAGGTCCAGCTTGCCGTTGTCCATTTCCACCACCCGGATGTACTGAATCGAGGGGTCCCGGCTCTGGTTGTTTTCGGCCATGCAGGCCTCCACGCATTTGCGGACCCCCTTGCAGCGACTGATGTTAATGGCCATCCCGAACAACACGCCCTCCACCGGAGGATCGTTGGACACCTTTATATCCACGCCGTGATCACGCTTGGCCTGGCGGACAATGCGCTCCATGGCCTTGTCCAGCTCTTCCGGGGTCATCCGCAGATAATGCTTCTGGAAGAACTTGGCGAAATAATCACTGGTGGCGTCATGCTCCTGGGCGGCCTGGGTGGCCAGTGTGCCGCCGCCCCCGAACACCGAGCCCAGCAGGGCCAGCAGACCTCCACGTCTGAGTATCGTTCGTCTGTTCCAGAGCTGTTTCTTCATCAGGAATAAATCCTTGCCGCAAGTTGTTTCAGGCCGCTTTTTCCGCGGGACTCAATTTTTGCCCCTGCCGTATTCCCGGCGCCTTCTTTCTGGCGCCTTCTTTCCGGCGCTTTCCTTCCGCGCCATCAGTGCCCACCCTGCCAGGGGAGCCTGGTGGGCATCGGTTTAAGATCGGGTCTTTTCAGGCCGGTACGCACCACCGGGGGGGCCACGGGCACGAAGGACTTGATCCTGGGAGAGTGTGGCTTGTGGCAGACCGTGCAGTTGGTAAACACACGTTCTCCGCTCCACATGCCTATCCGCTTGCCATGGATGCCGTATTCCCAGTCCCGCAGCTTGGTGGAATGACACTGCCCACAAAGCAGATAGGCCAGATCAATATCCAGGGGGCGGTTATCCATGGTCACCAGGAGGTTCATATTGTCGCCATAGTGACAGTTGGTGCACCAGAAGAGCTTTTTCCCATGATCCAGCTCTATCTCGGCGTGTTTTTCCTTCAATTTTCTCTGGTTGTAGTTGGTGTCCTTCTTCTTGTGGCAGTCCATGCAAGGAAAAAGAGGGATATCCAGCCTTTTGCGCGAGGGAACAAAAAAGGTGGGCGCATTGCCTTCACTGGCTCCCAGCACCCGCTCCCCGAACAGCGACCACTCCAGGGTTTCCTCGTCAAAGAAAACGTCGAACACCTCCATTTCCTCGCCATACATGCTGACGTTCACCCGGTCGTTGGAACGCCGGGGGGTTCCCCGGACTGTGGGA
>JAOUPZ010000329.1 GCA_029879595.1 Deltaproteobacteria bacterium
AGGTGAAAACCGAGCGCTACAGCCGCACCATGCGCCTGGAGGCCTGGAGCAAGGGCCGGGAGCGCTCGCTGATCAGGATCATCTCCCCCAAGAAGGACATGGGCATATCCACCCTGAAGGTGGAGCAGAACATCTGGAACTACCTGCCCCGCATCAACAGGGTGACCAAGATTCCCCCCAGCATGATGATGGGCTCCTGGATGGGCAGCCACTTCACCAACGACGATCTGGTGAAGGAAAGCTCCTTTGAAAAGGACTATACGTCTTCCATTACCTTCCAGGGTGAGCGCGAGGGCAAAAAGATTTATGAGATCACCTCGCTGCCCCGGCCGGATGCCCCGGTGGTGTGGGGCAAGGTGGTGACCCTGGTTGAGCAGGAGACCCTGCTGCCCCTGAAGACCTTTTACCATGACGAGGAGGGCGCGCTGGCCCGGGTAATGGCCTTCGACATGCGCCGCCGGTTCGGGGACAGGCTTCTGCCGGCCCGGATGGAACTGCGCCCCGCCGACAAACCGGGGGAATACACCACGGTCATCTATGAGGAGATGGAATTCGATGTGGAGCTCTCCGATGAAATGTTCTCACTGCAGAACCTGCGCCGGGGCTGAAACCGGGCCGGGGCGCGATGCACCGGCGGGTGGCCCGCAAATATCCGGAGAAGTAGCATGAGCCAAAAAAACAAAGAGCAGCGGCCCGTACCCAGGCGGCCCGGAGCGGAACAGCCGGAGGCCGGCGGCAGGGGCCAGGTCAGACAGGCGCCCGGAGCGGGCTCCCTGCTGCGCCGGCTGGGCAAGCTGGCTTTTCTGGCCTGGCGCAACATGTGGCGCAACAAGGTGCGCAGCCTCATCACCTCGGCGGCCCTGGTGTCCGGGCTGACTCTGATGATCGGCATGCTGGCCCTGTGGGAGGGCCTGGCCCGGCAGATGAGCGGTTTCGCCACCGATATTTCCATCGGTCATCTGCAGCTTCAGCGCGAGGAGTTCATCGCCAACCAGGACATGTACGCCCTCATTCCCGCAGAACTGCTGGAAAGGCTGTCTGCCGATCCCACGCTGGATTTCGCACCCCGGCTCTACTCGGCGGGGCTGGTTAGCGTGGGCGATTATTCCTCGGGGGCTTTCATCAAGGCCATTGACCAAAGCCGGGAGCAAAAGGTGACCCTGCTGCACAGGCATGTCCGCCAGGGGGCGCTGGACCTGGGCGCGCCGAAAATGGTGCAGCCCGGCGGACCGCAAAGCGAGCCCGTGCCGGCTTTTCCGGTGGTGATCGGCTCCCGGCTGGCCCGCAACCTCAAGGTTTCCCTGGGGGCTGAGCTGGTGTTGATCACCCAGGCCGCCGACGGCAGCATCGGCAACGGGCTGTTCGAGGTGCGCGGGGTGCTCAGCCCCGTTGACCCGGCCTTTGACCGCATGGGGGTGCTGATGAGCCTGGAGGCGTATCGCTACCTGATGGCCCAGGAAAGCGGCGTGCACGAACTGGCCGTGAGAACGGCCGATATTACCCGGCTGGTCGAGGCCCGGGAGCGCATACTGGCCACGGTAAACGCCTGGCCTGAACTGGCAGGGGTGGAGGCCGACGGCGGGGGCAAGGTTATGGTGCGCACCTGGGAGGAAATCAATCCGGCGCTTTCCCAGATGCTGGGCTCCTACGATGCCATCATGGTTATCTTTGCCGCGATCATCTTCTCGGTGGCCGTGCTGGGTATGGTCAATACCATGCTGATGGCCATTCACGAGCGCCGCCGGGAGATGGGGGTGCTGCTGGCCCTGGGCATGGGGCGCGGTTCCATGGTGTCCATGGTGATGCTGGAGTCGCTGTTCCTGGCGCTGTTTTCCGCCCTGGTGGGGTCCGGCACGGGTGTGGCCCTGTCCATCTGGCTGCAGGAGGTGGGGATAGACTGGGGGGGTTACATGCCCGAGGGGATGGACTTCATGGGGGTGATCTTTGAGCCGGTGACCAAGGGATATCTGCTGCCGGAACATGTGGGTTACAGCGTGACGATCATGCTGGTCATCAGCATGCTGGCCGCCCTGTTCCCCTCACTTCGCACCATCCGGCTCAAGCCGGCCCTGGTGCTGCACCAGTAGGCGGAGGCGGGCCTTTCCCGTCCGGGTGAGACATGAACACGATGAGACTTTTGAGACTGGCCTGGCGGAACCTGTGGCGAAACCGCCGCCGGACCATCATCACCATGATTACCATCACTTTCGGTTTCGCACTGGCCATCTTCGCCATCGGGTTTGGCGATGGAGCACACAATCAGATGATCCGCAGCGCCATCAGCATGGGGGACGGGCATCTGACCATCCAGCCCCGGGGCTACCTGGAGTCGCCCGCCAACGGCAAGGTTCTGGCCGACGGAGGGCGGCTGGCCAGGGACATTGGCTCGGCCACGCCGGGGGCGGGCATCTCACCGCGCATCACTTTGCAGGTGCTGGTGTCCACCGCCGCCAACTCGGTGGGCTCGGCCATGCAGGGCCTTGACGTGGCGGCCGACCCCCATGCGGAAGACTTTCAGGAAAAAGTGGTGCGGGGAGAATGGCTGAAGGCCAATGACGACCGGGGGGTGGCCATCGGTCACAGAATGGCCGAGAAGCTCAAGGCCAAAATCGGCTCCAAGCTGGTGGTGATGGCCGGCACAGACGCCGGGCAGGTGGAAAGCCGGCTGGCACGGGTGCGGGCCATTTTCAAAACCGGACTGATGGAGCTGGATTCATTTGTGGTGGTGGGCTCCCTGGAGTTCGCCCGGCACCTGCTCCATCCGGAGACCTATGCCCGGGGCCAGGAACCGGCCACCCTGCTGGCTGTGTACCTGGAGCGGGAGGACGACCAGGACCGGGTGAAAAACAGAATCAAGTCCCTGGAACTGCCAGCCAACGCGGTGGTGCTGGACTGGCAGGAGGTCATGCCCCAGGTGGTCAACTTCGTCATTGCCGATGACATCGGCAACTACATCTGGCTGGTGTTCATTTTGATCATGGTGGCCTTCGGGATTCTGAACACCATCCTGATGAGCGCCCTGGAACGCACCCGCGAGTTCGGGCTGTTGCGGGCGCTGGGGCTGGGAGGGGGACATCTGCTGGCGCTGGTGCTCATTGAAACAGTGCTGCTGGCGCTCATATCGGTGGCGGCGGGCTGGCTGGTGGGCGGCTCACTGCACCTGTATTACGCGGCGAACGGGCTGGACCTTTCCGCCATGTACCCCGAGGGTCTGGAGACCAGCGGCATGTTCATGGAGCCCATCGTCTATTCGGAGCTTTCCTGGGGGCGTGTGCTGGCCCTTTCGGCCATAGTCTTCGGGACCACGTTTCTGTCCGGCATTTACCCGGCCATCAAGGCTTCCCGGGTACCGCCGGTGGCGGCCCTGCAGACCTGAGCCGGGTAAAAACATTCAACACCGAGGAGGCAGTCATGGCCCTGGTATCCACAAAAGAGCTGAAAAAATCCTATCAGCAGGGTGAGGTGGAAGTGCCCGCCCTGCGCGGCATTGACCTGAACATCGAGGAACGGGAGTTCTCGGTGCTGGTGGGTCCATCCGGGTCCGGCAAGACCACGCTGCTCAACCTGGTGGGTGGGCTGGACCGCCCCAGCTCGGGACTGATCAGCCTGGACGGCCGTGATATCAGCACCCTGGGCGAGGGGCGGCTCTCCCACTACCGCCTGTTCAACATCGGGTTCATCTTCCAGGCCTACAACCTGGTGCCGGT
>JAOUPZ010000330.1 GCA_029879595.1 Deltaproteobacteria bacterium
CTGGAGGGCGTTAAAATACACACTGACCAGACCCTGGCTGAACTGGTGGGGCTTATTGCCGGGGCGCGGCTGTTCATCGGCAATTCATCCGGCCCGTTGCACATCGCCGGTCTGACCCGCACCCCCCATGTGGGCTTTTTCCCGTTGAACCGGGTGAGCGCCCCGGCGCGCTGGCGCACCCTGCCCGGCGGCGGGGAGAACGCCCCCGATCCTGAGAAGTACCTGCTGGCCCCGGAACTGGACTATGGCTGCGTGACCTGCCGGCGCGAACGCTGTCCGCACTTCAACTGCGTGGCCGGCATTTCCTTTGACAGGGTCCGGCAGGCCATCGCTGCCTGGGGCCTGGAGCCTCCGGCTGGAATCTGAGCCCCCGGCGGGAATCACAGCCCCCGGCAGGAATTACAGCCCCGGCAGGAATTACAGCCCCGGCAGGAATTACAGCCCCGGCAGGAATCACAGCCCCGGCAGGAATCACAGCCCCGGCAGGAATCACAGCCCCCGGCGGGAATCACAGCCCCCGGCAGGAATTACAGCCCCCGGCAGGAGTTACAGCCCCGCGAAAGCCTTTGCCCAAGGCTGTGTTTTCCGGATAGGATGGCGATTGTACAACCCGCCGGACGCGGTGCGGGGCGCAGAGCCCGCTGGCCGCCCCGGCCCAAGCGGAGCCGCACCGGACATGCCCACCATCGCCTTTACCATGATCGGCCACAACGAGGCCCACAACCTGCCCCGTTCCATGGAGAGCGTGGGCTGGGCGGACCAGATCGTGTATGTGGACTGCGGCTCGACCGACGGCTCGGCTGAGGTGGCCCGCCGCTATACCAGCCACGTCCATGAGCGGCCCAACAACCCCAACCTGAACATCAACAAGACCTACGGCATCGAGCAGGCCACCACCGACTGGGTGTTCTACCTGGACCCGGACGAGGAGATCACGCCGGAACTGGGCGAGGAGATCCGCCGGGTAATCGGCTCGGAGCCAAGCGCAAACGCCTTCCGGCTGCCCCGCCGCAATCTTTATTTCGGGTACTGGGTGCGTCATGGCGGGCAGTACCCCGATACCCAACTGCGGCTGTTCCGGCGCGGCAAGGCTCATTTTCCCTGCAAGCACGTTCACGAAAAGCTGGAGGTGCAGGGCCAGACGGGCAGCCTGAAAAACCCCATGATCCACTACACCAACCGCACCCCCTTCGAGGCCCTGGGCAAGCTGGATTTCTATTCCACCTTCAACGCCCGCGTGATGGTCAGGGCGGGGATCAGCCCCACTCCCTGGCAGGGCTGGCGACACCTGGTCTGGCTGCCCGCTACGCGGTTTCTGCGGCGCTATGTGCTCAAGCGGGGATTCCTGGACGGATGGACGGGGCTGATTGTGGCCATGCTGGACGGCCTGGAGCTTCAGATGCGCTTCATCAAGTTCTGGCATCTGGCCCGCCACCCGGAGGACATGCCCCCGGAATAACGGGGGCTGCTAGACCGTCGGCCGGACTGGCTGCAGGCAAGGCTCATGGCGGGGAGTATTGCTGGTGAGAGAAGTTTCAGAGGATGTCCTTAGCACCCCGGCCAAGCCCAGAGAGGCTATCCGGCGGCTTCAGTATTCCATCTGCTCGCGGATAGGGTTGCCCGCCTCGTCGGTGATAACCGGGCGGCTGGGCTGGCCTTCGGGATTGGGCACGACCCGGAGGTGTTTCGGCTCATCCGGGGGCAGGGGCAGTTCACGCTCCAGCCGGCCCGCCACATAGTACTCCCGCCTGATCAGCTTGCCCTGCCGGGAGTAGTAGCGCCATTCCCCCTCCTGGCGGTCGTCCCGGTAGTTGCCCACGGTTTCCAACTGTCCGTCCAGGTACCAGGTGCGCCATTCTCCGGCGCGCAGACCGTTGTCCATGGTTCCCCGGACCTTCTCGTGGCCGTTGTCATAGCCCTTTACATAGCGTCCGTCCAGGATGCCCATGCGGTAGTCCTCCTGCCGCTGGATCTGGCCGTTGTGGAAGTAAAAGCTCCAGCGTCCGTCCGGTGTGTCCATCAGGAACCGGCCCTCGGCCTTAATGGTCCCCGAAGGGTAGAAGTAGCGCCACCATCCCTGGGCCTTGCCGTTCTTGAACACGCCCTGGGCCAGCTTAATTCCGCCGGGGGAGCGTACGACGGTCTCCTGGTCCTCGCTCAGGCCGCCGGTCACCTCCTCGTAGTCACCCCGGTGGTATACCTCGCGCAGCATGGTGCCGGCCTCGTTATACCAGCGCCAGACCCCTGCTTCCCGGCCCATTTTATATTTGCCCGCCACCGAGGTGCGCCCGTTGGGATGGTACAGCCGGTACAGGCCGTGGCGCACCACCTCCTGCTCGGCGTTCAGCACGATGTACCACTCGCCCCGCAGCCGGCCCTGCTCATCCCATTGATCACGCAGCACTGGCGGCCCGCCGGGGACGGGCATGGCGTGGGGGTCGGCGGGCTTGCGCGGTTCGGGCTCCTCCTTGTACTCCTCGTCGATCAGGGGGGGCAGATAGCGGGTCACGCGGGTATCATCGGCCTGGAGGCTTGCTCCCGCCGGCCAGAGCAGGGCCAGGGCCAGCACCGGCCCCGCCAGGGAGAACACCGGCCCTGCCAGGGAGAACACCGGCCCCGCCAGCCTTTTCAGGGCCAGGGCCGCCGTCCCGTTGCGTCGCCATATTTTGTTTTTCGGCAAGATAAGCATTTTCAAGGACAACAAGTGTAGTTATCAGTTTCCCGTTGCTTCGATTCTAACACGCCTTGCAAGCACTTTGCCCCCGGGGGCCGGTCAGGCGCCGCCCTGCTCCAGGGCCCGCCACAGTTCCAGGGCCTGCCGCAGGGGCTTCACGTCATGTACCCGGACGATATGCGCCCCGCGGACCACGGCGAACAGCGTGCTGCCGATGGTCGCCCCCAGCAGCTCCCGGGGGTTTTCCTCGCCGGTGATGCGCCCCAGCGAACCCTTGCGCGAGGTGCAGACCAGCACGGGCCAGCCCAGCTCCTGCAGCCGGGGCAGGGCGCGCAGCAGGGCCAGGTTTTCCGGTATGGTCTTGCCGAATCCGTAGCCGGGGTCCAGGATCAGCCGTCGGGCACCCTGTCCAAGGGCCTCCCCGGTTTTGAGCCGGAAGAACTCCAGCATATCCTCCTCCAGTCGGGGTGCGGCCCCCGGCGGGGCGGCGGGGCGGGGCTGTGCGCTACGGGGCTGTGCGCTACGGGGCTGTGCGAAGTTGTTCCAGGTGATCACCAGGGGGGCATCGTGTCCGGCGGCAACGCGGGCCATGTCCGGCGCGGGCAGGCCGCTGACGTCGTTAATCAGGTGCGCCCCCGCCTCCAGGCAGGCTTCGGCCACGGCAGGGTGGGTGGTGTCAATGGACAGGGGCACGGGCGTCTGCGCGGCCAGGCGCTCCAGCAGGGGCAGCACCCGGCGCAGTTCCTCCCCGGGGCTGGTGTTCCGGGCCCGGGGGTGCGAGGAGGCCCCCCCGATATCCAGGATATCCGCGCCCTCGGCAGCCAGTTCCAGCGCCCGGTCGAGAGCCTGCCCGGGGTCCACGCAGTCTCCACCGTCTGAGAATGAGTCCGGGGTGACGTTGACCACGCCCATGACCAGGGGCCGGGAAAAATTCCAGGCGGAACCACCCACCTCCCAGGGAGAGCCATGGACGGCCTTGCCGGGAGCATCCTCCAATGTCATCCGCCCTCCCCCAGAT
>JAOUPZ010000331.1 GCA_029879595.1 Deltaproteobacteria bacterium
AAAATCAGTGCAACAGATGCAAATACAGTCGGGTAGGGGCTGGCGCGGTATTTTAACAAAATATCCAAATTTAACAGGAGATTATATAATGCATCGCATTATCAACCGCAATTTATTCCTTATTAAGCTTATTCTGGGATTGGCCACCATTTCGCTGGGCCTGGGGGCCTGTGGAGGGAAGGCTGAAAAGGCTGCATCCCTGTCTGCCCCGCCTGCCCCGATTACCGAAGCTGATGGCTGGCCGACCGCTCCGGACTCCAATGAAGGAGCAACCGGCAACAATGACATTGCCACGGCTACTCCGGTGGCGGTGGGAAGTTCGGCACTCAACACTGTCTTCCCGGTGGGTGATCTGGACTTCTTCGCTTTTAACCTGGAAGCGGGAGTGACCTACGAGATATCCGCCAACGACCTTTGCCCAACCTGCGACAGCACCATGGCCCTGTATGACAGCGTCGGCACGGATATTACCATGGATGCGGGATATAATGATGATGACTACATCTATTATGACAGCCGGCTCCTGTACACCCCGACTGTTTCGGGCACCTATTATGTCCGGGTTAGTGGATACCCGGATGAAACATCGACCTACCAGATCAGCTACACCCTTTCCTCCCGGGAATTCACAGATGCCGATGGTGACACATACTCACCATACTATGACTGCGATGAAACAGATCCCTTCATCTATCCCTGGGGATCGGATAACTCCCCCGATGGGATAGACCAGGACTGTGACGGCGTTGATCTTATTTACTATGCCGATAACTTATTGTATCCGGAAGACGCTTTCGAGCCGGACAATGAAATGTCCACAGCCAAAACCTTACTTCCCGTCTCAGGGCTCGCCAGGGAAATTCAGCTCCGGAATGATTATTTCCAGACCACCCAAAGGACACAGACCACTGATGGGGTGACCAGCGATATTGACTGGTTTAAGGTTACTATTCCACCCCATGCCAAGTATACTTTGCGTTACTTGACTTTCACTGGCGCTACCAGGTTTTCAATATACGATTCACTGGGGACCCTTATTTATGCGAATTTCTTAGGAACTTATCCTATTCAAAACCTTACCGACCTGCCTGAAACCTATTACATTTCCGTTGCACCACTCACACCCGGCACCGGCGGGATGATAGTTCCATATATAGAAGATAATGGAACGGATGCGGATGGAGACTTTTCTTACACCAAGGACTGGGACTGGTTTGACTGCAATGATAGCGATCCGACCATATACTCCGGTAACACGGAAACCATCGATGACGGGATTGACTCCAACTGCAACGGCCTGGACAACACCTGATCCGATACGGCCGCTGATATAGGTTTTGTACACAAGACGCCCCCTTTCGGCCACGCCGGACGGGGGCTTTTTTTTGGGGGGAGTGGGGATACTGCGGCGGGTTTACTACTCCCAGCCAAAGGTGGCGGGGGGCTTGTGGGTAACGTCAAAGAACACCGCATCAACGCCAGATAGCGCCAGCAGCTTTTCCGCCAGCGGATTGACCACTTCCCAGGGCAGGGGGGCGAAGCGGGCCGTCATCACATCCTCGGAGATCACCGGCCGCAGCACCAGGCTGTCACCCCGGCCATCGGCCGAAAGCGGCAGCAGTATCACCAGCAGCTGAAACACCACCCGCATCAGCCCGCCCTCCTCCAGGGCCCGGGTGGCCAGATGGTCCGCCTCGCGGAGCAGGTCCAGCCGGTCCCGGGTGCAAAAAGCCCGTCGCAGCCGGAGTTCCGGCAGGGTCTCCGGGGCCAGCAGGGTCACCACCCGGTTGACCGCCCGCAGATTGTTGGTGATGCGAATGGACAACTCCTCCAGCAGGTCCCAGTCCCTGGGCCCGTAAACAACCGCCGGGGGCGTATAGGTGCGGCTGTCGCCCTGCACCCCCACCGAACGCACCTGCAACACCGCCCCCTCATAGGGCGAATCCTCCAGCAGGCCGTGCAGGGCCGCGCCCGCCGGCTCAAGCTCCGGAAAATGCTCATCCCCCCCCGCGCACAGCACGTTGATGGATAGGCCGGGGCCGGGAAAGGGGTGCCGCCATACCAGTTCCTCGGGCAGTTCCAGGGCTTCCCCCAGGGCTCTGACCTCGTCCTTGTACAGCTCCTTGAGCGGCTCCACCACATGCCCGGCGGCGATCATCTCCTCAATGCGCTCCACCCGGTTGTGGTGAAACTTGATCACGGCGGCGTGGTCCGATCCGCCGGATTCTATGATGTCCGGGTACAGCGTCCCCTGGCCCAGCAGCCACTGCTGAGGATCAAGGCTCAGGCTGGCCAGGTAGGTCTCCCGCACCCGCAGAAAGGTCTCGCCCACGGCCTTGCGCTTCTCCTGAGGGTCGGAAAGACCGGCCACGGCCTGCAGAAACTCCTCCGAGGCCTCCAGGCAGTCCACCTCCCCCAGCCCCAGCCGGGCATAGCGCTCCAGAATCTGGCGCACCTCGTCTTTTCGCATGAAGCCGTTGTCGATCAGCAGCCCCTTCACCCGCTCGGCTCCCAGGGCCCGGGTAAGCAGCGCAAAGGCCACCGTGGAATCCACGCCGCCACTGAGAAACATCAGCACATTCCGGCTGTCCACCTGGGTGCGGCACTCGTCCATCACCTCCTCCAGGTAGGACTGCATATTCCAGCCCCGGGCCGCCCCGGTTATCTCCACAAAGTTGCCCAGCATCAAATCGCCCTGGCGGGAGTCGGACACCTCGGGATGAAACTGCAGCCCGTATACCGGACGACTCTCATGGGCCATGGCGGCCACCGGACAAAGGGCGGTGCGCCCCAGCACTCCGAATCCCGGCGGAGGGCTCTCCACCGTATCCCCGTGGCTCATCCAGACCTCGCTGACCGGGCTCACCCCCCGCATCAGCGGATGCTCCGTCTGGAGCAGTTCCAGGCCGGTCTTGCCGTACTCGCCATGGTCGAAGCTCCGTACCCGCCCCCCGTTCAGCAGGGCCAGCAACTGGTGGCCGTAGCACAGCCCCAGCAAGGGCACGTTCAGCTCCGCGATGGCCTTGTTGAAAGGCACCGCGGCCTCGCCAAACACGGAGGCCGGCCCGCCGGAAAGGATAATCCCCCGGGCATCGGCTATTTCCTGCTCTGATATCACTGGAGAAACCACGCGGGTATAAACGCCGTGGTGGCGTATCCGCTTGGCGATGAGGTGGGCGTACTGTCCCCCGAAGTCCACCACCGCGATGTAATCACGTCCGCTCAAGGTCATCCCTGCCTTTTTATCGTCCTTTCATTCCCTGTCAATCCTGTTCCAGAATCCCCCGGGCGTATATCCTGAATTCCAGATCATCGTCTATTATGGCCAGGATGTCTATGTGATTCGAATCCTCGTCCGAGGCCATCACAAACCAGCGATCCTCGTTCATTTCCTTGATCTCACGCACCAGCGCCTGGGCTGAATGTCCCTGGTTGGAATACACCTCGTTCACATGAAATACCCCCCCCATGACCTTCACGGGAAAGGCATTGACAGATTCAACCTGGATGTTTTCGTTCGCCGGCAAAACAATTCCTCCATAGACGAAAAGTTGGAGTGTCCCTAATTCAGGTGCATATCTGAATCTTCCATCGAGACACAGGCCCTGTCAGGTGGCGTGGCTGTTTCTTGGAAGAACCTATCCGGTCTGATAGAATTCTAGAGCAGCCCTTGACCATTTTGCAAC